>JAESTB010000153.1 GCA_016763815.1 Arenicella sp. | reverse complement strand
TGAGAGCCTTGTTCACAAGCCCAATAACTAACATCGATTGCGGCTTCAGTTGGGCCGTATAGATTATGCAATTGTGTTCCACTAGCCATATTTGCAAAGAACTGCTCCTCTAGCGGTTTGGGTAATGCTTCACCACTGCAAAATACTCGACTTAGTGAGTTACAAGCCGACAAATCAACCGCCGACAACATTACCGACAACATCGATGGAACAAAATGTAAAATAGTGATTGCATGCTTTTGAATCACCTGCTTTAAATAAATAGGGTCTTTATGACCTTCCGGTTTCGCCATCACCAAGCAACTTCCTTGAGTCAACGGAAGAACAAACTCCCACACTGATACGTCAAACGTATAGGGCGTTTTCTGCAGTACTTTATCCTCTGCACCGACGGCATATTCTCGGGCCATCCAGTCGATACGATTGATCAAAGCCTCGTGTGTGCACAACACCCCCTTGGGCTGGCCGGTTGACCCCGAAGTGTAAATCACATACGCCAGATTATCGGCTCTAAGGCCTTGTCTAACCTTATCTGGGTTAGCATCGGAGTGCTCTGCAACTAATTTTTGCTGATCGTTATGGTCCAATAACACCAATTGATGGTCACCTTTTGGCAACACAGACACAAACCGTTGCTGTGTCAACAGTAGGCTCACGCCTGAATCGCTAAGCATGTACGACAAACGTGCAGTAGGGTGGCTTGGATCAAGTGGCACATATGAGCCACCCGCCTTCAAAATTCCCAGAATCGCGATCACCATATCCAGTGATCGCTCTACACACAAACCAACCAGAGAATCTGGCTTAACACCCTGCGACAGCAAATAATGTGCCAGACGATTCGACCTCTGATTTAAATTAGCATAGGTCAGTTGTTGTTGCTCAAATATCAACGCCACCGAATTTGGGTTTAACCTAACCTGTTGTTCAAATAACTCATGGATAAACTTAGCCGTTAGCGGAACCGTAGCTGTGTCGTTCAACTGGTTCAATAGCCGATCGACTTCAGCCGCGGGTAACACCGATAACTCAGTTACGTTTCTATTAGCCCCCTGCTCTAGTTCTAGCAATATTGATTCAATTGCTTGGTGCATATAGTCGAGTAGACGCTGAGGATTCACTGAACGATCAAGCTGCGCCACCAAATTAAATCCATCACCAAAATCATCTACCGACATTGCCATGGGATAGTTAGTGCGCTCGTAGGCATTCAACAATTGAATCGTTGAGCTATTATGATCACCTTCAACAACGGCATCGACAGCGGGTGCTGAATGCCGATAGTTTAAGATGCTGCTAAACAATGGAGCACCCGCCGACACAGAGCTACAACTCTGAGCCAAGGCTAGCGAGGTCTGCTCAAAGGATAATAGTTCAGTTAAATTTATATGTATTCGACGCAACAAAGTCACCACATCCGTATCGACTAGTTTTACTCGCAAAGGTAGGGTATTAATAAACATCCCGAGCGTATCTTGAGCTCCCTGTGTGCCCTGTAAACGTCCTGAAAGCACGGTGCCAAAGACAATATCACTTCGACCGCTGCATGCAGACACGACCAGCGACCATGCCGCATGAAACAATACGGCTGGGCTTATCTTAAGAGCCTTTGATGCTAGACGGATGCGCTTAGACACCTGATTGGGCAGCGACGTGACCATCTCATCGATCCGGCTGCCATCACCCTGAACATCGCTTAGTCCAAACGGTAAGGTGGCGTCATCAACATCAGACAACATCTCACTAAAATACGCCGCCGCATCGCGATGGTTTGTTTGCTGTAACGATTGGCCAACAAACTCTCTATAAGCACGCGGTTTCGAAAGCGTATCTGCGAAACCGTTTTGATGCGCCCAGGCCTCTCGTTGAATGATTTCAAAACCAACGTGGTCTGAGATTATATGATGGAGTACAACGATCATATAAACCTTATCACTCTGGTGGTCTTTAGCCACTTCAACCCTAAGCAATGGACCTTGCTCTATATCAAGCTGATGATTACCTGGTTCACATAAAGATTCCATTTGAGCTCGAACCGGCCTATCCGAATCTAAGCTTAACCACTCTATCGGCACCTCGGCATTGCGCACGACAACTTGAACTGGAAACTCCAAGCCTTGCCAATACACCGATGTACGTAATGTGTCGTGCCGATCAAAAACGAATTGAAGCGTCGCTAAGAAGCTCTCTAATTGCTCTATATTAGCTAATTCAAACAAGGCCGATAATACATATGGGTCTGCACCCTCTGGCACCACATGATGATAAAAAATACCTTCTTGGGTTGGCGACAAGGGGTAGATATCTTGTATATTCGAAACCCCACCTGGTACCTTTAAAACTAGGCTATCTAGGCCTGACTGACTTATTGTGCGTTCCGCCACCATCGATAATAACGGCAACATCTCTAGCGTCAGCTGGGTACACCCGTTAACAATGATATTGGCCGGCACAATGTATCGGCTGAAACCGGCCTTTTGATCTGCGACCCGCGCCAGCTCACCAAGGTTTGGTGCTGTCAGTAAATCGCGAATTTCTATTTCGAGCCCGGCTTGCTGTAAACCCGAGATAACTTGCATTGCCAGCAACGAATGTCCGCCCAATTCGAAAAAATTATCAGTAATCCCTACTCGCTCTACCTCTAATAGCGTTTGCCACAATTCACACAGTATTTGTTCGGTCTCGGTGCTAGGCACGACATATTTTTGTAAGGACTGTGTCGCATCCGGTGCGGGTAAGCCTTTTCGATCGACCTTGCCGTTTGGCGTTAATGGAATTTCATCCAAAAGCATAAACAACGACGGCACCATATAGTCAGGCAAGGCCGATGTTAGCTCTGAGCGGCAAGTCTCTATCAACACTGACTCATTGGTATACGCCTGAGGGTTTGCTACGACATAGGCCACCAATCTAGCCGGTTCATCTCGCGCCACAACCACCGCATCTTGTACGCACGGCAAACTCAATAATGATGATTCAACCTCACCAAGCTCAATCCGGAATCCCCTAAGCTTCACTTGATCATCCTTACGACCAATGAACTCCAGATTTCCCTCTGTCGACCAACGCACTAAGTCACCCGTTTTATACAAACGGTCACCCTCTTTGGCACTAAACGGGTTGTGTATAAATTTATCTCTGCTCAGTTCAGGACGATTCAAATATCCGC
>JAESTB010000152.1 GCA_016763815.1 Arenicella sp. | reverse complement strand
TTTCCGATCTTTTAGATTCATCGTCAGAACTCGGTTAATGAGTAAATAATTCCAAGGATTTAGTTCGTGATATCGTCATATCAGCATAATAATAGCTAATTGGTACCGATTTGACACAGCACGGCACCACATCAAGCCCACTAAGGCGGATACCACCGTCTAGCCTAATTGGATACACGAATGTCTGAGAATTCACTCATAGAACGATGCCAACGCGGTAAAGCCGATGCTTTTGAGCAGTTGCTCGAACTGCATTACGATACCATCTATCGTTTCGCCTACCGATGGTGCGGTGATCAACATAATGCGCAAGACATAACTCAACAATCTTGCATGAAACTGGCTCGCTCGATAAAGCAATTTCAACATCAATCAAGCTTTACCTCTTGGCTTTATCGACTGGTAATTAATTGCGCCAAAGACTTTTACAAAAGCCCTACTCAACGCAATCAGCGTGAAGAGTCTGACCAAGATCTTGACCACAACCTTGATTCCAGCCAACCAGGCTCAAACGAACAACGTGTCTATGCTCAGCAAATCCTGGAGCATATAAATCACCTTCACGAAGACTTAAAAGATACCTTAATTCTGGTTTACGGAAGCGGCCTTTCGCATCAAGATGCGGCGAATACCCTCGGCGTAAAAGAAAGCACCATCTCTTGGCGTATTCATGAAGCTCGAAAATTACTGAAACAAAAATTTACCTCTCCGAGCCTGGGTATTCACCAAGCCGAGACAGCTGGAGGTGCTGTATGAACGACAAAGATATAGATGACTTACTGGACCAAGACATTCCAGAAGCCGATACCAATGCTCGAAAAATCGCCATTAATTTGGCCGTTTCTCAATTTTCGCAAGAAATTAACCAAGGAAACATCCGCGCAGCTCGCCCTATTGATAACGAAGGCACACCGTCTTCGAAAAGATCAATATGGAGACAACGAATGAACTTTCTTAAAAAACCAAATTCTGGACAAGTTTTTGCTACCGTTGCGGTAGGCTTTATTGCCTTCGCACTCGTCAGTCAAATTCCTGATCTAGAGCCTAACGATAGCCACAAAGAGACATTTGATCCGGAAGCTCTAATCGACTCAAGACACCCTCGTGTGGCGGGTAACTCATTGCTCAAAGCAGACGTCAAGGAAAGCGATTCTGACTTGCTCACTAAGGTAAAGCCTGCCAAAAGAGATGAGCATGTCGAAAGTGAATTTGGCGCTCGATCATCATTTAATTCTGCCCCGGATTTGGATGAAATTGCGACACTCGAAGAAATCGCAGTAACATCGCCATCAGTCGAAAACAGCATCGCTGCGGCCCCACTGCGTAGGGCTAAACGAGAAGACAAGATTGGCCAACAGTACTCCACGGTCAATGATGGAATAATTCAGCCAATTGTGGAGCCAATACCAACCTCCTCTCGCAAAGGCCTGACTTAAACGAACAGTATCCAGCGCATGAAGAAAATACCCTTAAATTGGTTCAGCAAGAGCCAGTATCAACCTTCTCAGCTGATGTTGATACGGCATCATACAGCCTCGTTCGCAGTCAATTACTGC
The DNA here is from genome assembly GCA_016763815.1 of Arenicella sp. Lineage (GTDB taxonomy): Bacteria > Pseudomonadota > Gammaproteobacteria > Arenicellales > Arenicellaceae > Arenicella. Next base: position 1,781 of record JAESTB010000152.1, on the reverse strand, counting down.
GCGGTTTTTTACCCGCACCGAATGCGGTTAGAACTGAAGAGATGATCAATTACTTCAGCTACGATTATCCAATTCCTGACTCAAAGTCAGCGCCCTTTAAAGCCAGTATTTCGGTGCTAGACTCACCTTGGAGCGAGTCTAAAAAACTAGTTCATATTGGCATCAAGGGCTATAACATCAAACCGGAAAAAGCACCCGATAGCAACCTAGTTTTCTTACTCGATGTTTCCGGGTCTATGGGCGACGCCAATAAGTTACCCCTGGTCAAGCAATCTATTGCGCTACTCCTCGGCAAGCTTAAGCCTACCGATAAAGTCAGCATTGTGGTCTACGCTGGCGCCGCTGGCGTGGTATTGGAACCAACCGAGGCCCAATACAAAAGCAAAATATTAGCCGCCTTGCAGCGTTTGAATGCAGGTGGCTCAACCGCAGGTGGCGCTGGCATTGAACTAGCCTATCAACTGGCCGAACAGAACTTTAATGCCGACGCTGTTAATCGAATAATTCTAGCCACCGACGGCGATTTTAATGTCGGTCAAAAGAGTAATGAGGCGCTTAAAACCTTAGTCGAGCGCAAGCGTGATAACGGAGTATTTTTATCAATACTCGGGTTTGGGCGCAACAATTATCAAGACGATATGATGCAGACCTTGGCCCAAAATGGGAACGGCGTAGCCGCTTATATCGACAGCATTAGTGAAGCTAAGAAGGTGTTAGTAGACCAAGCAAGCTCGACACTATTCACTATTGCTAAAGATGTGAAACTGCAAGTTGAATTCAACCCGACAACGGTCAGTGATTATCGGCTAGTTGGCTACGAGACTCGTCACTTGAATCGTGAGGACTTCAATAACGACAAAGTAGATGCCGGAGATATTGGTGCAGGCCATACGGTAACCGCAATCTATGAAATCACTCCGAGCAACGTTAGTCATACCTCGATCGAGCCGCTACGCTATGCCGCAAAGCCGTCTAAAGATGCGAGTAAAGACACAACTAGAAGTACTGAGCGCGACGACGCTAACAACAAGTCGGGCAAGGCTACAGAATACGGTTTTTTAAAGATACGCTACAAGTTGCCAAAGCAATCGGTATCGAAACTTATCGAGCAACCTATCTTAATCACTCAAGATAAGCGGAACCCGACTGAACGCTCGGACCTAAATTTTTCAGTCGCCGCGGCGAGCTTTGCGCAGTATTTAAAAGGCGGGAAGTACATTGGTAAGATGACGTTATCGGACATCACTGATATGGCTAAAGCGAGTAAAGGTAATGACTCTTACGGCTACCGAAGCGAATTTATTCGACTGATCGAATTAGCCGAAATTGCTAATCCGTGATGAGCTAAGCATGAGCCTCGCGCTAGAGGCTCATGCTGAACATGAGCACTTTAGAATGATCAATAAGCGTTAGTACTGCTGCCAATTTGACTTAGGTAACTGGCTTACATCTACGGATACACAATTCAGCTCAAGGCTTAAATTGGTCTCATACCAAGCCTTACTACACCGTTTATCTAGCTTATTTTTCTGCCAGTTGATCCACGCATTAGCATTACTTAGCCGCCCACTATTGAAAGCGAGATTCACATCGGCGAGTACGTCACTTGACAGGTCAGTCAGATGAAACAAGTCGATGCGAGAACCTTGGTTTAACGACAACGCCATATTGCTATGAAAGATGATGCGTTCTACAGGCAAAATACTAACGATTGAGAACATCCATAATGATGAAAGGCATAACGTTTTAACGATATCTTTACGCGAAGCCGCAAACACCGC
>JAESTB010000151.1 GCA_016763815.1 Arenicella sp. | reverse complement strand
GTAAAGCGTCGATGCTACCTTGACTCTCAGTGGGGATCAGTTTTATCCCCGAATGACATAGGTCCAAGTACGAACAAATTACTCGCGAATCGAATATAACCTGGCTTTCATTGGTGACTAGAACCGAAACCTTGCCAAGCGGATTTAGCGCAAATACTTCGTCATTGCGATTGGTCGGGCTTGTCTCATGGTGAATTACATCAATTTGATCAGCGAGTCCGATTTCATGAGCAAAAATGAGCACTTTGCGGGCAAATGGTGAATGAGTTTGATAGAGTGATTTCATAGGATGTTCTCATTTAATATAGGTAGTTCAGATTAGAGATTCGGTTGCTAGCGACCTTTCCGTGATAACCACGAGAGGAATTGCGTTTTTTGGGAGCTCTTGCCGCTGTAGCGCCGCATATCCGGCGGCACCAGATGGTGTGGTATGCAGCCCAAGCTCATTCAAGCGCACGTTAGCTGCTTGGGCATGTGTATCGCTAATGGTTACATAACTTACATCAGCTTGCTCTAAGGCAGCAAAAGCGATCAAAGAAGGCTGCTTGCAGTCAAGGCGTCCCATGTTAGATACCGGCCCTTCAACTGTCACACATTCCCCCGCTGCATGACTTGCGGCTAGGCATGGTGCCGCGTCAGGTTCAACAACGATAATTTTTGGGTTCCCCTGCCAATTGCGACGAACCATATGCGCAATAGCGCCAGCCATCCCACCGACACCAGCCTGAAGAAAAATGTGAGTTGGCCATTCGCCTGACTGCTCAAATTCGCTGCGTATCTCTTCGGCTAATACCGTATATCCTTCCATAACAAGCGCAGGAGGGTGGACGTAGCCAGGCCAAGATCCGTCGGCAAGTAATATCGCATCTGAATTTTCTGAATCTGTGATTGCGGCATCCATGCTGTCTTCATACACGTCACCAGACCTGAAAGTCTCAGCACCCTTTTGACGAAGTCGGTCAGCGAAGCTCTCTGGTACATTCTTGGCCAGATGAATTCTCGCATTTGCTCCGAAGATTGAGGCGCCAACAGCCACGGCTAATCCATGGTTGCCTGCGCTTGCACAAACAAACGTCATTCGGCTTGCAAATTCTCTTACGAATGAATCCAGCATGCACTTTGGGTCGAGCACGTTATCATTCTCTCTTTCCCATGCCTCTTGGATCAATCGAGCAACAGCGTACACTCCTCCAAGCGCCTTGAACGATCCTAACCCCATGCGTATGGTTTCATCTTTAAAAAGTATTTTCGTACAGTTGTCGGCTTGTATTGCATGCATTGGTGTCGGCTTGTAGACCGGGCACAATGACAGCATGTGTATGGCACGTAACGTGTCTGGTAAAAAGAAGGGTTGCTGCATTTGGAATACCTATATTAGTTGGTTCTATTCTAATAAGGGCATTCAATATTTTTCGATCATTATTTGCCATATAATGAAGTGATATACTCATAAATATATATTTATTAATGGAATGTAGTCATGAATGAAACAATTGATGTTGCCGATCGAATTATTTTGACCGAGTTACAACAAGATGCTCGAAAGAGTTTAGAAGCACTATCAGAAGCGTGCAGTCTTTCCGTTCCAACGGTCCAGAGACGTCTGAAGAATCTGCGAGAAAATGGCGTGATTAGTAAAGAAATTGCCGTGATCGATCAACAAAAGGTCGGACAGCCTATGACTTATGTGGTGATGGTTGAAATGGAGCGCGAGCGAGTTGACCAGCTCGACTCTTTTAAGCAGGCCGCATGGGCGGAACCACAGGTTCAACAATGCTATTACGTAACGGGGGAGGCTGATTTCTGTCTCATTTGTACCGGTAGTGATATGTCAGATTTTGAATCTTTGACGCATCGATTATTTTTTGGCAACAGTAATGTTCGGCGTTTCCGTACATCCGTTGTCATGGGGCGTAATAAGGTTGGCTTGACGGTCAACATCCCCGAATGATAAATCAGGCCAGAATCCGAGTGAAGCTCTTTGACGGATCACTTAGAGAGCTTTTTCGCGCTTCATCTCTAGATTATCGAACGTCTGCTTTGGGTTGGCTATCGTTTACAGCAAATTGAACCTCAGCTTCAAGGACAATAAATTGCCCAAAGCCGACATTAGTTTTACGTTATATATGCTTGCTTAGATGATCATATTGATATGGTTTAAAAAAACCAATAATATACAAATCATATATTATTAAAAGTAATGGGCATTCTTAAAATTATCGATCTTTTGCATGACGAAATACGAAAGTCGAGTAAAGCTATGTCGCGCTCCATTAATGCACAGGCTGAATTCTGGATAAAAATTGGACGCTTAAGTGAATTGCACCCTACACTTACTTATCAAGAAATACTCCACCAGCATCTATTGGCTGGAAACTCTATTGAGTCTGAATTGTCTAAGGAGCTTCAGACATAGACATGGCTAATGTGGTAATTAAAAGTGGCGCAGAGATCCGCTTCATGCGAGAGTCTGGCCGCTTACTTGCTCAGGTATTTTCTGACCTAGATAGCGTTATAGTACCTGGTATATCTACTATGCAGATTAATGACCGAGTTGAGGATTATATCGTCAACACATTAAATGCTCGCCCAGCGAGTAAAGGACAATACGGTTACGGATTTGTACTCAACTCGTCACCAAACGAGGTGGTGTGTCACGGAGTCCCTAGCGAGACAAGAAAGTTGCTACCTAAAGACATAATTAATATAGATATTACTCTTGAGAAAAATGGCTTTATTGCGGATTCCAGCAAAATGTACGTTATGCAAAAAGCCAGCCTTCAAGCTATTAGACTAGTCAACACCGCCTACGACGCTATGGTTAAAGGTATTCAAACAGTCAAACCCAAAGCGACTCTCGGAGATGTCGGCCACGCAGTCCAAACACATGCCGAGTCTGCCGGCTATAGCGTTGTGCGAGAGTATTGTGGACACGGTATAGGGCGAGAAATGCATGAAGCGCCGCAAGTGTTGCACTACGGGCGAAAAGGAAGCGGATTAGAACTCAAAGCGGGTATGACATTTACCATCGAACCCATGATAAATCAGGGTAGCTTTAAAACCAAAACTAAAAAGGATGGTTGGACTGTAGTAACCAAAGATAAAAAATTATCAGCCCAGTGGGAACATACAATTTTAGTTACTGAGACAAGTTACGAAGTGCTGACCCTGAGAGATGGCGAGCTGATTTAGTACTATCGATTGGCCGTACTGAGATCTAGAGCCAATCGATTAAGTCAATGCAAATAGGTTAAAGCTGCCTATAGCGGTCGGTCACCTTACATATCTTGGGTACATAGTCTGTCATATCCCAGCCCGCAGGGTATGGCCATAGATTGAAGTACCTAGAGCAACGATTACTAAACTCGTTCTCAGCCAATGCCAGTTCGACCAATTTTGCAGCTCGCGACCTAACTTGTCGCTGCTTATGTCGTGAGTAGCGAAGCGATTATTGGCCGCGCGAAAATAAATGACGAAGATTGCAATGGTTATAAGACAAAGGCCTGCCGAGATTAACCATGGCACATTGCTAGCCCCTGCTAGGGCGGCGGCCGTAACGGCAAGAATTACGGCCGCGCTAGTCAGTGGCGCGTAGTAACGGAAGAGACTTGGCCCCAAACTTCCATGCAGTCGAAAAAATTCTACAGGCTCCATACGACGCCAGTACGGTACTAGAATAATCGCTTCCGTGAGCAGACTCCCAGCAAAAAGCCCTATTACAAGCGTTGTTAGAATGTAAAACTGTTCAATCATTACGTGTCTCCGTTGTTTAATATACGCGTATAATATATTATGGCGACAGCAACAAGTCAAACCTTCGAGAGTAGGAATGGTTCGGAAAAGAAAAAAATGAAACAGCCTATAAAACCCAACATAAGCCACAAGTCAGTAAAACTAGGGAGACCGCCGATTTCTGATGACAAACGGCGAGAGATGCGCGAAAAAATAGCCGCGTCTACCCAGCTCTTGTTTCAAACGGAGGGCTATCGCCAAATATCAATGCGTCGAATCGCCGCTGAGGTAGGCTGCTCACCGATGACACTCTATAAATACTATGACGCCAAGATCGATATACTTCACACACTCTGGTCAGAGGTATTTGAGATTATGTTCAATAGGCTTGATGCCCTAGAGTTAGCAAATGAGTCTCCTCGTGAACGGCTTGTTTGTCTAACCTCAGCCTATGTTAACTATTGGCTGGAAAACCCCGAGCACTATCGTTTAGTGTTCATGACCGAGGGTGTCAATCAGCCCGACGTAAGTACGTTTATAGCAAACCCCAATATCGTTGCGCGTTACCAAGTATTTTTGTTGGCGATTGCGAACGCGTCATCCGATCAGTTTTCGCAAGATGAGTTAAAGCAGAAACTAGATGCGATGATGTGCTTTCTGAATGGTATTGCACATAACCTAATCACTATTAGCCAACATGACTGGCCTCCAATAGATTACTTAATAGATGCCGCAGTG
>JAESTB010000150.1 GCA_016763815.1 Arenicella sp. | reverse complement strand
CGGGTATTTCAGCGGCCGATAGAGCGAGAACAGTGCAAGCCGCCGTTGCCTCAGGAGCCAAACCTGCTGATATTGTCATGCCAGGGCATATTTTCCCCATTATGGCCCAACCGGGCGGTGTTATGAGCCGAGCGGGACACACTGAAGCTGGGGTAGATTTTGCGCGCTTGGCTGGGCGCGACCCCTCTAGCGTAATTTGCGAAATCTTAAACGAAGATGGAAGCATGGCTCGCATGCCAGACTTAGAATTGTTCGCAAAGGAGCATGACCTGAAGATATGCTCTATTGCCGAACTGATTCGTTATCGCTTGGAGAACGAACCAACGGTTGTACCGGTAAAAGATACTCTTCTTGAAACAGACAGAGGGCCGTTACGTTCAGTTGTATTTAAAGATACTGAGCGCGATGAAACCCACGTCGCATTTGTTTGTGGAGAAGTTGATGCACAAACCCCCATTCCGGTACGAATTCACGTAGAATCCGATTTCGTAAATGTTCTTAAAGGCTTAAATAATCATCTAACATTTCCAGCAAGAGATGCGGTGGACTATATCTTGCAAGCAGGCTCGGGTATTGTAGTGATTCTGCGTTATGCTCAGAGCTCTGACGAAGTGATATACGATATTGAACAGTTTCAAGATAATAAGCGCCCAGGCGGACACGGTCACTTGCGATTACTTGGCTCGGGCAGTCAGATTCTAGCGAGTCTCGGTGCCGGTAAAATCCAAGTAATGGGTAAAGAGCGTAAAACTCACGGTTTGTCGGGCTTTGGCATCGAAATCGTTGATTATATCGAGCGTTAAGTAAACAACTATTGCTCAAAGAAACACCTATTGCTCAAAAAAACAGCTTTGGCTCAAACACACATACCTAGTTACAGATAATAATTTATATGACACACACCACACTTTCCGGCGAATTGCACGGTCAAAACCAAAAACTAGGCATTGTTCTAGGCCGTTTCAATAGTTTCATCGGTGACGCACTACTGAGTGGTGCGATTGACGTGTTAGCACGGCATGGCGTTGATACTAACAATATTACGGTTGTTAACGTGCCGGGTGCCTTTGAAATTCCATTAGCGGTGAAAAAAATGGCGGCCAGCGGTAAGGTCGATGGCGTAGTTGCTCTCGGCGCGGTTATTCGTGGCTCAACGCCTCACTTTGACTTTGTCGCAGGCGAGTGTGCAAAAGGCTTAAATTCGGTGCAGTTAGAAACCGGTGTGCCTGTTGGTTTTGGCGTGTTAACGGTCGACACTATCGAACAAGCAATAGAACGAGCCGGCACTAAAGCGGGCAACAAAGGCGCCGAAGCCGCAATGACCGTCGTCGAGATGGTCAACCTATTAGCGAAGCTATAACCATGTCATCAAACCGCCACAATGCACGCAAAGCCGCTGTGCAGGCTTTGTACCAATGGGATTTAACTAAGCAAGCGGCCCAAGATATTGAAAAACACTTTAGCCAGATTCATGACATGCAGAATGTCGACAAGAAGTACTTACGTGAAATCATGTCGCAAGTGCCGAAGTTTGAACAAGAGCTTGAGTTAGCCATTACACCGTTTATAGGTCGAGAATTCCGCTCTTTAGACCCGGTCGAAAGGGCAATACTTCGACTCGGCGCCTACGAACTATCACACAAGGCCGATGTTCCGACACGCGTGGTCATCAACGAGATGATTGAGTTAGCCAAAACATTTGGCTCTGATCATAGCTACAAATTTATCAACGGCGTTATCGACAAGCTTGCTAAAGAGCTACGAAAACCCGGCTAACCGAGTTGATGACGAGAGCCTCCGATGGCTGAGTTTTCAATTATTGAAGAGTTCTGTCATGGTATCGGCCCCGACCACGCCGATACCAAATTAGGGGTCGGTGACGACGCCGCTATCATCGCAGTGCCAGCGGGCATGGAACTCGCTATCAGCGCTGATAGCATGGTATCAGGGATACATTTTTTTGCCGATGTGAGCCCAGCTAAACTAGCGCAAAAGATTCTGGCGGTTAACCTCAGTGACATGGCTGCGATGGGTGCTGAACCTAAATGGGCGACCCTAGTGCTAACTATTCCCGAGTTTGATGCCGATTGGTTGAAGGCTTTTTCAGATTCACTTAAAGTCATCGCTACTCGTTTCAATCTGCAAATAATTGGTGGCGACACAACTCAAGGCCCCCTTAATTTAAGCATTACTATCATGGGCTTACTGTCACAAGGTCAAGCTCTTTGTCGATCTGGCGCAATGCTCGACGATGACGTTTACGTGTCACAGTATGTCGGTGATGCAGCGCTTGGCTTGGCGGTCTTGAGTGGGGAAGTGTGCTTAACTGATGAATACAGTGATGCGGTTGTTAGTGCCTTAGAGACACCCGAGCCTCGGGTTACCCTCGGCCAATCATTGCTTGGGGTTGCCAGCGCTTGTTTAGACATTTCCGATGGTCTGGTTGGCGATCTTGGGCATATTTGTCAGCAAAGCCGGGTCTCGATTGATATCGATGCTGGATTAATTCCGCTATCCGACGCCTACCGCTGGTTTATCGCTAATGGAGGAACTCTGGATTTAGCCCTAACCGGTGGCGATGATTATGAGTTAGCGTTTACCGCAAGCCCAAGCCAACGAAGCGAGATCGACTGTATCGCCGAGCAGCTTGGAATTTCGCTGACTCGGGTAGGCTCGGTGGTGGCGAAGCGCCAAGAGGCCGTATCTGTGAGCTTAGAAGGTGTTAAGTATCAGCTGCCGACCAGCTTTGAACATTTTTCCTAATTCCAACCTGAGCTCTTACCTAAAGCCTTACCTGACGCTTATGACACAAAACGCTAAATTTAAGTTATCCAATCCAGTTCATTTCCTTGCCTTGGGTTTTGGTTCTGGCTTAATCAAGCCAGCTCCTGGTACCTGGGGAACGTTAGCGGCCGTTCCCCTATACTTATTGATAGTGAGCTTTGTAAGCACAAGTTCCTATGCGTATTTTGGAATAATCTTATTCAGCTTTGTCATTGGCATATACCTATGCGGCAAGACCGCTGCTGATGCCGGTGTACACGACCACGGATCTATTGTCTGGGATGAAATTGTTGGCTTTTTTATTACCATGGCGCTGCTGCCGGTAACTTGGCAAAATGTGGTACTTGGTTTTATCTTATTTAGACTGTTCGATATCGTTAAACCTTGGCCGATTAAACTGCTTGATAAGCATGTGCATGGTGGCTTTGGCATCATGATCGACGATGTCTTAGCTGGAGTTTTCGCTTGGGTTCTGCTGTTCTTCGCGCAACCTTATCTTGCCTAAAATGAGCTTAGATCCTGAGTCGGAAATGCTAAAGACTGGACTGATCGACTCAGCCGATTTTATTTGCTCACCAAATTGTGATGAACGTGAGAACCACGTCGTACCCGAAGCGATTATCGTTCATTGTATAAGCCTGCCTCCGGGTGAATACGGTGGCGGGGCCGTATCACGCTTGTTTCAAAACCAACTTAGCGCTGATGAGCATCCTTACTATGAAAGGTTGGCG
>JAESTB010000149.1 GCA_016763815.1 Arenicella sp. | reverse complement strand
ATCCAATTTCCCAGTACTATCTGCCGCAAGCACGGGTATGGTTATTTGGTGTTGGCGCATTAATTTACCTTACCGTTAAGGACCATGATTATTCCCGCCATTACTTTGCAGGGGGGCTCGCTCAAATTGGAGTTTTTCTGTTTTTTTTGCCAATCGTATTAGCATCAAACAATATTCTATTTGACGCTAATACGATTGGTGTCTTGTCGTGGACGTCGATCAGCATTGCCGGTGTGGTTCTAATTATTGCCTTTGCCAGTAATAAAAATATAGTTGGTAAGATTTTGTCGACTCGGCTGTTAGTCGGTGTCGGTTTAATCAGTTATGGCGTATACCTATGGCATTATCCGATTTTTGCTCTTGCTCGTATTCGGCTGTTTGATGTATCGCTGACGATGTATGGGGCGTTAACAGCGCTTGCATTGCTATTGTCATACTTTAGCTGGCGTTGGGTCGAAACTCCGTTTCGTGATGTTAATAGAATAGGCAATAATGTTCTTTACGTTATTGTTGCCAGTGCCTCAGCGGTAGTTCTAATGGTCGGCTCTTATGGAATTTGGTCTGCAGGTGCGGTCTTGGGAATGAACTCGAAAACAGACCAGTCATTAGATGACAATTACGGTTTGGCACGCAATTGCTCTCCAAGCAACGCCAAGAGTTCATGCCAGACCGGTGATGAGCCTGAAATAGTAGTTTGGGGCGATTCATTTGCGATGCATATTGTTGATGGGCTTATCGAATCCAACCCTAAAGTATCGCTGATCCAATTTACCTCAAGTGCGTGCAGCCCGGTGCCAATTTCATCTCAAATTGAGGCTACTAATTTGAAGTTTCAGCAGAGGGTCCGAGACTGCGATCAGTTTAATCAAGATGTGGTCTCGTCGCTGGATGAAATAGAGTCGTTGAGGTATGCAGTCATCTCGAGTCGTTTCTCCAATCAGTTTGCTCGTTTTCACTTCCAATCGTCGGCGATTACCGCATCCGAGAAAGCTAAAGAAGAACATGCTCTTTTAATAGAGTTGGTTAGTAGTTTTGACGTGGTTTTGAGCAAGCTAACAAAAAGAGGGATCACGGCGGTGATCATCTCGGAGCCCGCAAGGCCGCCCGACGCTAACATTGTTTGTGCGGCGAGCGCGGTCAAGTTTAATCGTGATACTAAACGGTGTAATTTTTTGTTATCGCAAACTAGCGATGCTCAAGTGAGCGCTCGTAAAATGCTTAAGGAAATCGCTAGGCGGCATAAAGTTATCTGGTTAGATGAGCTTATCTGTCGACAGGATAAATGCTTTACCGTAATTGAGGGAATACCTATTTATACCAACGATGGGCATCTTTCACGCCAGGGTGCGGCTTTATTCGGCAAAAAGCTAGATCTTTATAAATTGCTTACTGAAAATCAGCGGTAACATCATGGTTTCTACCGTCTGAAAACAGTCCGTGGGCTGGTGCCATCGCCGAAGGTAATCATTTAAGGTTGATCTCACGGCAGCCTGTATCGTAGGTCTCTGATTTTATTCTTACAATCATTTGAAACCTTTCTGGTCTTTCAAACATCCTAGTAACATCACGACGCTCTTTACATTCATGCGCCCGATATATTGATAATTGTACTGAATGCTAAAATAATAGGTTCAAAAAAGGTTTCAAATGAAAACACGGCTGGTTTTACTTCTACTTGTTGGGCTCGCTTCGGGCCACCAATCTCACGCTCAAGAACCGCACACAGATTTTAATGTCATAGATATTGCTGATAAACCGATCATCGACGGAAATTTAAACGATGATGTTTGGCAAACTACGGCAGTGATCTCTGATTTTCATCAGACCCGCCCTAACGATCACGGTAAGCCTAGCGAGAAGACCGAAGTCCAAATCGCACGGACCTCGGAATTCATATACGTAGCCTTCAAGGCCTATGATTCAGACATCGAAAACCTTTCGGCAAAAGGCTTCATCCAAGGACAAAATTTCTTCTCAGATGACCGTTTAGCGATTTATATAGACTCATTCAATGATCGACGCAATTCCTATTTCTTTCAGGTCAATGGCAACGGTATGCGTCGTGATGCATTAATTGGCAATGACTATTTTATCGAAGATTGGAGCACAATCTGGTACGCCGATACAAAGAGGCATGATTGGGGTTGGTCGGCTGAGATGGCTATACCAATCAAATCAATTGCTTTCGACCCGACTGCCGAGCAATGGGGCATTAACTTTGGTCGCGTTCACCCGCGTCGTGGTGAAGAAATGGCCTGGTCGTCTCGTGAGCGAAGCGTCAACCCGTCGGTAGCCGGTTATATAAAGGGCGTTCAAGACTTTGATCAGGGTCTTGGTTTAGAGTTTGCTCCGTCTGTTTCATTGGTTTATTTCGATGATGACTCAGGTAGTAGTACAGACATAGAGCCATCGCTCACTACGTTTTATAATGTAACCCCGTTTCTTACCGCTGGTCTAACCCTTAATACCGATTTCTCTGCAACAGATGTAGATGATCGGCAGGTTAACTTAAGTCGTTTTTCGTTATTTTTTCCTGAGAAGAGAGAATTCTTTCTACGCGATGCGAGCATTTTTGAGTTTGGCAATATTGATGTTAATGGCCGACCTTTTTTCTCCAGACGAATCGGCCTTTCGAGTGAAGGTGAGCCGTTAAATATTGATGCTGGGGTGAAGCTGTCTGGCAGAGCGGGGGATTGGAATTTAGGCGCGCTGGCAATCCGCCAAGATGCCGAGTTTGACGATGCAGACAATGACCTATTTGTTGGACGAGTAACGCGTAACGTGTTTGACGAGTCTGAAGTCGGTATTATCGCGACATCCGGAGACCCGACCTCTAGCAATGGCAATAGCTTGTTTGGTGGAGATTACACGTACCGCAACAGTCGTCTATTCGGCGATCAACGCTTACAAGCGACGGCTTGGTATCAAGAGACCGATACAGATGGTTTCAAAGACAACCAGCGAGCCTACGGTCTTGGCTTGAACTTGCCGAACTACAAATACAGCGGCTTTCTTGATTATCGCCGCATCGAAGAAAATTTTAACCCAGCCTTAGGGTTTGTTAATCGAGTTGGAGTAGAACAAGTAGAGGGCCAGGCAAGGTATAGGCATCGACTCAAAGGTAATTATTGGCAATGGTTGAGAACACGAGTCCAATATTTTAGAAGCGATAGAATTGATGGCGAATTACAGAGTGAGCGCGTCTTCTGGAATTTTTTCGAGGGATTCTCGGAAAAAAATGATTTCTTTACATTTTTTGTAGGGCAGACAAAAGAGGGCATCATAGAGCCATTCGAGCTACGTGATGATATTGAAATCCCGATTGGCGAGTACACCTCTGATCGTTATGGTGTGTTCTTTGAAACAGGCCCACAACGACCGCTACGGTTTGAGCTCGAAGTCGCCGACGGTGACTTTTTTGGCGGCTCTCGATTACAGATATCTCCAGAAGTGCAATGGCGACCGAATAAGCATATTTTCGTGTCACTCTCGGCCGATGAAAACCGAATTGAGTTACCTCAAGGAGATTTTACCAGCCGTCTTTACTCGGCTCGGTTTAATTATGCGTTCGATAGTCGCTGGGCGTGGCTAAATGTAGTTCAGGCTGATAATTTTAGTGACACCATCTCCATCGATAGTCGCATTCGTTTTCAACAGCGCGCAGACCGAGAATATTTTTTAGTTTTCAATCAATCTCGCGATCGAGTGACGGAAGAAGTGTTAGATACATCAATCGTATTTAAGGCCGCATTTAATTTTAGAATTTGAAGCAGTGCTGAGAATGAAATTGGCAACCATCATCTCAGCACCTTTTCGATCAAGAATGTTCTAGAAGTTAAATTTCAGACCTAGGTTAACAGAATTCACGTCGAAATCTCCAGATTGAGTCGTAGTTGCCAAACCACCTGGGCCACCACCTGTGCGAGAAAATTCGATATCGTCGACAGTAACAGCCGAATACTCTAAAAATAGGTCTAATGAATCACTGAGTTGATACTCAGCACCGATTCTAAATTCAACAGCTGTTGCACTATCGCCACCGGTTGCAAAAGGTGGACGAGAAGTCGACGCTGTACCCACAGACATACCGTAGCGAACATCAACTTCAAGATCTGATTGTCCAATTCCCAAGCCCACATATGGGGCTATTTTACCCAGCTCAAACTTATAAGTAAGACGCGCTGAAATAGTTTCAACTTCAACAGAACCTTCCGAGCGACCTTCACTAGCAGCGAAGTTGTTGTTCATGAATTGTAGATTTTCAAGGTCGTGATCATTGTTTGCATAGCTCAGTTCCGCTATTAATTTGTTTCCGTTGTTATTGCTGAAAATAGTGCGCCCGATGGTAATACCGAAACCTGTCTGATCATCGGTGTCTATATTGATGTTCCGTGTAACGTTAGCTACCTGTGACGTACTTGAGGTACTAATATCACTTAAATTTGCTTGATTAATGCTCAGGCCAATATGCCATGGGTTGTCTGCTGCAGTAGCTGTGCTACCGAATGAAATTGCTGCCGAAAGGCCGAAGGCTAAAAGAGTTTTCTTGTTCATGATTAGTTCCTATGAATGTAAATCAGTATGTAATTTGCGTTTCATAGGCTTTGTGCTGAGCTTTGCCGAAAAGGTTCAAATTAAATTAAATTATTTGAAAATAAATTTTGGCGTTTTGAACCTTTCTATTAGGTATCGCTACCAATACAGTGACAGAACAATGTGCTTTGAAACCTGTTGAACAAACATCGGGTCTTTCTCAAGCCTTATATAAAATATGAATGCAATAACGATGAACAAAGTGTTGGAAGGTTTAGATGATTTTGAGTTGTTAAGTCTTATCGCGACTCAGCAGGATAAAGCCGCATTGGCGGAGTTTTATAATCGCTATCGTAAAAGCCTTGGTGGCTTTCTACGAGGTAGGCTATATCAAGACAAGTTAGTAGATGAGGTTTATAACGATGTGATGCTAACAGTTTGGCAGAAAGCGGCTGCATTTCGAAATGAATCGAAGGTATCGACCTGGGTATTTGGAATCGCTTATCGTACTTGCCTCTCACATTCTAGGAAAGAACTTAAACATACGGCTAATAGCAGTGACATGGATATGCAAACGATGACTGATGAACAAGATTCTGAGTTGGTTGAGCATCTTAGAGCAGCGGTAACAGAATTGAGTGATGATCATAAAATGGTGGTCGAACTCGCGTATTTTTATGGGCATAGCACTGCCGAAATTGCGGACATTATGAGGTGCCCGATAAACACAGTGAAAACTCGGTTATTTCATGCGCGAAAAAACCTGAAACATATTATTGAAAAGCAGTACGCATAGTAGGATTAAACAATGAACAACAAAGTAAATAAATCGATCGATAAATCTGATTTGCTGAGAGATGCGGCTATTTTTGATTATGTTAGTGGTGGTCAAACCGAGGTTGCAAAACAAAACTTTGAAAAACTCTTAGAGAACGACTATGAGCTAAGGCATGCTGTCGATATTGAAATAGCGCTTAGAGGTTCGGTTAAAGAGCTTAATAGTCAAACTCCTGTTGAAATGTCGAACTTTGAAGACCTGCTGCGCAGCATTGAGAGTAATGAAGGCTCTGAAGAGCTTGTTCACAAGGAGATTTTTGAGGATAGCGAAACCAGTACTAATGGCGGTTTCAATGTTATTTCATTATTTGGCAAAACTAAATTCAAATTGGCGGCGAGCTTTGTCATGTTCGGGTTACTTGGTGTTATGTTCGCTAGCTTTATTTTCGATTCGACTGCACCTAAGTATCAAACATTATCAAACCAAGAAGCATCAGGTGAGGTCGATTTCGGTATGCTTGCGACACAAGGTCGCTTGGCTAAATTTGTATTGCAAGACCAGCTAACTGAGCCTCAAACTGTTAGCCTACTGCTTGGGTACTCATTAACCGCATTTGAAGCAGGTAGCGTTAAGCATGAAGTGTACGCCTATTCAGAACAATCAATTAGTGATGCAGACATTGTTTTATGGCGTGCAGACGCTAGAATCGTGCACGTCGATGTTTTTTCAGCTAAGTAGTGTTAGAGAGTTCAACATGAAGTTTTTATACAAAACCGTTGCTCTTATTTTGTTAAGCAGCACGTTTACTGCTGTGGCTCAGGTCAATGAGAGCCAAGTCAGCTCTGAGTGGGTCGTTGTATTTGAAGACCCGAGACCAGCTCGCCTACAAGGCTGGAGTAAAACCGGTTACTCAAAGCAAAATGGTGACTATAGAGATTCATTGGAGCTAAAGCGTTTTGGCAAAAAGATAGCCTCTAAGTACAATTTAGAGTTGCGAGATCAGTGGTTAATTCAGAGCCTTGGTGTGTATTGCTTGGTAGTGAAATTTAATGACGACCAGCAACAAACTATAGAGCAACTAAATAGAAATCGAAGAGTTCAGTGGGTCCAGCCATCAAATGAATTTAACATTCTTTCTAGCAAATCAGTGACCAATGACGCTTCGCCAACTGCATTCAGATCCGGCGAAGTAGTGCCACTACCAAATTCGATGGACGGATCAGGTGTTGTCATTGCAATGATAGATTCTGGCGTCGATAAATCTCATAGAGACCTTAGCGCCGCCGATGTCAAGAGCGAAAATTTTGTTGTGCTAGGTGAGCCGTATGCTGGAGGCGAAGCTCATGGCACCGCTATTGCGAGTGTGATCGTCACGCAACGTGAAACTCAGCTTGGTGTCGCCGGCATAGCTCCGGCTGTAACCTTAGAAGTGTATCGAAGTTGTTGGGAGTCAAAAAAAGAGTCAGGCTCTAATTGCAATACATTATCTTTGGCTCTTGCGTTGGACGCAGTGGCGCGAAGTGACGCCAGCATAGTTAATTTGAGCCTCTCTGGGCCAAAAGATGCCTTGCTCGATAGGCTTACTCATAAACTGATAGACCAAGGCCGAGTCGTAGTGGCCGCGTTTGATCCTTCAAGAGATGAAGAATCTCGTTTTCCAAGCAAACGTAAAGGTGTCCTGGTAGTGAGGGCGCAAGGGTTAGACAAGTCTCACGCTAATGTGTTTTCAGCTCCCGGAGCAAGGGTCGTTGCCTCACCGGGAAACCGCTATGACTTTATGCAGGGGCATTCGATCGCGACAGCTTATGTCAGTGGTGTTTTGGCATTGAGAAAACAGGTCTGGGGCCAACCGAATCTCAATGCTAAAACTGATTGGCGAAATATTTCGCAATCAAAGGCCGCTAGAGATTTGGTTCAGGAGCTGTTGCACATAACGCCTCAGGTTAACGAATTAAATATGAATAATTCAGTTAAGATCTCACTGCTAGATCACTAATTGTTGAGATTGAAAAATCCAATTTAATAGAGGCGATAAGTAACCGAAAGACCAAACTCAGGCCGCTGTACAGGAAAAGGAAGCATTCGTTCAAGGTCTCTATCGTTAGCAATTATGCTGGCGGAAAGTGTCCAACGGCGAATATTGTATTCTAACGAGGCTTTTGCAACAGCAATGCTACTGATGGCCGCAGAACTATCAAAGTTAGTTAGATTTAACGACATATTGCCACTTAGCTTACCCGTGATTGCTCGTCGAGTATCTGCACCAATTGAATAGGCGGTAAAACCTCTGCCCAACCAATCGTCAGTGTACGACAGCGACAAGTTGGTTCTTTTATCTAAATGAAAGATACTGTCTAGCTCAGTAAAGTCCCATCTACTGTTTCTTGCGTGCACATATTTATGTTGCTTGGCTTGGAGTGTTAAGGCTTGGTCGTTATTCAACGGCGTAAAGTACCCGACATAAATATCACAGCCTGAACTCAAATTTAATCGGATGTTCGCGTTCGAGGTGTAGCATTCGAAACCAGAAAAAAGTCCCTGATCAAACGACCAGTCAGAGGCCAAAGATACCGTGATATTGTGGTCGGTTAAGTTAGTGCCGCCAAAGTACTTACTATTCTCAATGCTCGCGCTTGCTTGAACTGTAGCTGCATGTGCAGAGTTCGATAAGGCGCTGCACACTGCCAACAGCATGATGCCCGTTGTCTTAGTTGCCATTGCTACCATCGTCATTTTAAACCTAGATACTTTTCTAAATTATCGTTCCAAACTATAGCTTACTCGCGAGTTCAAAGCCT
>JAESTB010000148.1 GCA_016763815.1 Arenicella sp. | reverse complement strand
TCCCACCAAACACCATCGACAGATTTAGCGGTAAATTCTGGCTGGCATCCTTTAGCAACGGGGCTGGTGCACTCACCGAGATACCCTCAAGATTTGACGCGGCTGATATTTCCACACGGTCTCGATCAAATAGTATCGAGCCTTGCCATAGAGCCTCACCTTCGAACCACGTTAGTAGATGCTCACCAACCCAAGGCGTTAAAGCCTTGGTCTTAGCCACGCCAGTAGCAACTAGTTTTACGATTGGCGGCTGCGCCTGTTTAACCGTGATGACTTGGCCGCGCGTCTCGCCACCTAAAAAGGTCGCTCTTACATTGTTCGATTCAACTTTTCGCTCGGTAAACACTATCGAGCCATTAACATCATTGACTGGAACCCCCTGAGGCAATAAACCACGACCGCTACGCACTTCGGCGGTGCCGATTACACGTGTATTAGCAAGGTCATTGAGGGGTATGGTGACTTGGGTTGAAATATCGACCCAGCCTGCCTGCGGCACTAGTGGCAATTCTGCCGCTCGATTCTCAGGCTTAATCAACGGGCCTCTAAACAGGAAGTCCATGCCTTTAACCAGCGACGTTGTGGTCTTGCCGTGAACAGTCAAGACTCGATCACGTTGAAACAATCGCTTAATTTGCAGTTCAGCCTCGGTTACTGGGTCGCCATTTAACCATATCTCGGTAGGCGAGATAGTTAGAAGCTGATTTTTGATAGTCGCCTGACCCGAACCACGCTTGGCGGCAGGCCAACCTTGTTTTGGCGCATAGTCAACAATTACGTCAGTAAAGTCGGCACTGGCATTCAACTTAGCCTGGCCTTGGGCAAACGCGGCACTCGAGACTTCACCGTTGTAACTAAGCAAACCATTACTGATCTGACCCGATAAAAAAGCCTTGTTTGACCAGCCTCGAAATTTCTTGAGTTTAGGGTTGTTGGGCAGATAACGAGTCAACTGGCTCAGATCAAAGACCTCAAACTCAGCACTTGCGTCAACCGTCAACGCTGCTTGTCGAGCATCGTCTTTCGCGGTATGTAGCAGCTCACCATCATCTGAATAACTCAGTTCGTCAACTGATCCAATCTTGAATAATTGCCCTAAACTGGATACTTTTCTAGCCCGAGCATTTACCTTAACCTTTGCCTGAATATTTGATATTCGAGCATTTCTATCCTCAAACTCACCGTTAGCAAGCGCGATCTTGATATCACCATCGGGGCTAATTTCCCAGCTAAACTCTCCCATCGCGCGATTAATAGGAAAGCTCTCGGCATACAAACGCGACCAGCTAAATTCAGAATTTCTGGCGGCAAATACAAAGGTCCCACTGGTAGCAGATGCGTTCAGTTCACCACTCAAATTATTCATCGCCGGCGCACGCCCTATCGACTTAAAGCCTACATCCGATGCGGCGGCTGACAATGACCAAGTTTGAATATTTAGTAGCGGACCAGAAAAATCTAAGTGCACATCATGTAAACGGCCAGATAACTCGGCATCTAGCAACCAACCAGCTTCGCCGGTTAAACCGGTTAATTTAATAAAGTCTCGAATTTGCTCAACGTCTAAGGTCTTTAGTAATGCTCTACCTCGACCATCATCGACCTTAACCGAGAAATCTTTTGACGTTATGAGTCGCTCGCCGTTACCTCCTTCGACCTCGAGGGAGGCGTTCCATTGGGCATCGCTTATCAAGTCACCATGAGTTTTAGCGGTAAACGCCAACGGACCTTTGGGTGTATCTACCGACGCTTTCAGCACTCGATTTTCAGCCGAGCGGCTAAAGTCAATATTAATGTTCTGATACCGGCTGATGCGATTTTCACCCCGGCGCCAAACTACTTCACCATCAAGCCAAGTAGCACTTTGCTGGTCTAACAGCCACGAAATGACACGTTGGTTTATGCCGACATTACGCCGCTTACTGGCAAAATCCAAACCGCCAATTTGCAACTGGTTCTTTTCGATTGAAACAATCTCGATCAGTAGCTGATCGATCGTAAACTCTGTGAAGCTTGGCCATAAGGTCAATAACGACACCGGGCTGAGTACCGCTGATAATGAATTGAATGCTAGAGCCGGCTCATTGAGTGTATCTCCGGCAACCTTAAAACCTTCTATTTTTAAACGCGGTGACAAGCCGCGCCACACGGTCTCAACATTGTTGATGGTGACTTCACGGTCAAATAGACTACTCAAATTGGATTCGAGTAGCCCTTTATGGCGATCAGCGTAAGTAAAATAGCCAGCAATTACGCCCCAACACAATAGGTAGACCAATAACAAACCGACCAGTATTTTTAGCAATAACTTCATGCGAGAGCGATATCGTATTGTTGTTGTTGATAATATGAGTCGGCCTTAATACTGATTGGGCGATCAATAAATTCTTGCAAATCAGCTAAACTACTGGCCTCTTCGTCGAGCAATAAATCAACAACTTGTTGGGCTGCGACAATCGTATAGGCTTGCGCTTTATACTGGCGATCCTCACGTAAAATCTCACGTAAAATCTCATAACAGACCGTCTGAATTGTTTTGATGGTACCTCGCCCGATACACACGGGGCAGGTTTCGCACATCACTTGCTCAAGACTTTCACGCGTTCGCTTACGGGTGATTTCGACCAAGCCAAGCGGCGATATGTCAGTCACGTTAATCTTTACCCTATCTTTAGCGATCGAGCTTGAAAGCGCCGCCAGCACCTGTTTTTTATGCTTGCTGCTTTGCATATCGATAAAGTCAACGATGATAATTCCGCCTAAATTGCGTAAGCGTAGCTGATGGGCAATTTCGATCGCCGCTTCTAAGTTTGTCTTAAATAGCGTTTCTTCATGATTTCGACGACCGACATAAGAACCTGTATTAACGTCAATGGTTGTCATCGCCTCGGTTTGGTCGATGATAATGTCGCCGCCGGATTTGAGCATTACCTTACGGTGCATGGCGCTTTCAATTTCCTGCTCGATCGAGTAAAGACCGAACAGCGGTTGCTCGCCAGGGTAATATTCAAGTTTGTCGATTAACTCGGGCATGAAATCTGCTGCAAACTCGCGAGCTTTCTCGAAGCTTTCTCGAGAGTCGATACGAATTTTTTCTAAATCATCATGCACAAGATCACGCATAGTCCGAAGTGATAGTGGCACGTCTTCATGAATCAGACTGGCTGGCGCAGCGTCTTTCATCGCGCCACTTACATGCCCCCAAAGACGTTGCTGAAACAACATGTCGTTGGCTATATCTTCGTCACTTGCTGACTCCGCTAGAGTGCGGATAATAAAGCCTCCCTGAAGTTCATGCTTTGATATCTGTGTAGAAACCAGTGCGTGTAGGCGCTCACGCTCTTCAGTGCTTTCAATTTTTTGAGAAATACCGATACCGAAGCCGTTCGGCAAGTACACCAAATTACGCGATGGCATACTCAGCTCCATGGTTAAGCGTGCGCCTTTTGAGCCAATAGGGTCTTTGAGCACTTGCACATAGACACTCTTACCTTCATGCACTAACTCCTGTATCGGCGGCACATCGCGCATCGGCTGGCCAGCGAAGGCAGGGTCGTTACGAGCGATGTCAGCGGCATGTAAAAAACCATTCTTATCTAAGCCAATATCAACAAATGCGGCTTGCATACCGGGCAAAACCCGGACTACTTTGCCTTTGAAAATATTTCCGACAATGCCCCTAGATAAAGTGCGCTCTAAATGTAACTCTTGCAGACGCCCGTTCTCAACTACCGCCACTCGTGTTTCGCGAGGCGTTACGTTGATTAATATTTCGTCTTTAGATGCCACCGCTATCGTCTTCTCAAAGGTAAATTGGTTTAACTGATATTAAGAATTACGCAAGCTACAGCCAATTCCTGTCAATAGTGACTAATAATTCATTTACTTCACGCAACGGCAAGCCGACTACATTGCTATAACTACCATGAATTGCCTTAACCCAAGCTGAAGCATAACCTTGAATTGCATAAGCTCCAGCTTTATCCAGCGGTTCGCCGGTCAACCAATAGCGCTCCATCTGCTCAAGCGTGATACGCCCAAACTCAACCTCAGTGATCCCTAGTTTGACACTGGCTCGGCTATCATGAAATAGGCAGACAGCCGTCATTACTTGGTGTTTATTACCACTCAAGCCGTGCCAAATCTGCTGAGCATGCTCAAAATCTTTGGGCTTACCGTAGACAAAATCGCCTTGCACAACGATGGTGTCGGCCGCCAATATGGCAACACCATCTTTAGCCAGGTCAGTGTGCGCCGCCTTCGCCTTGTCTCGCGCCAAGCGCGTTACCAAGTCTTCAGGTGCTTCGCCCGCGTTACGACTCTCGTCAGTGTCGGTCACGTGGACTGAGAAGATAACACCCATGCTTTCAAGCATTTCCCGGCGGCGTGGTGAGCCGGACGCTAATACTAGATCTATGTTAGACAAATTTAATCTCCTCGGTGATATGGCAAATTCGCATTAATACTCCAAGCTCGGTACAACTGCTCAGCTAGCATGACCCGTACAACAGGGTGAGCAAACGTCATCGCAGACAGTGACCATTTGACTTGCACTTGTGATAAATAGCCTGGGTCCAACCCTTCAGGGCCGCCAATTAAAATTGCAACGTCTTGGCTTTCGTCTATCCAGTTCTGTAAATTAGTGGCTAGCTCTTCAGTATCTAAGTGTTTGCCCTTGCGATCTAAGGCAATGGTCAAGGTGCCCTTCGGAATAGCGGCTTTGAGCGCCTGAGCTTCGTCTCGTAAAATTCTTACAGTGTCAGCATTTTTGCCGCGTTTCTTAGCCGCTATTTCAACTAACTCAAGCTGACAAAGATTGGGCATGCGTCGTGCATACTCTTTATAGCCTTGCTCGACCCATTGCGGCATACGCGTTCCAATGGCGATTAACTTAATACGCATGGTTTAGATTAGGCAATTGTCAACTTTTATTTTGGGTTAGGCCGTGACAACTAAATCTTTAGACGCTACCGCCAAGTCTTTAGATGCCACGACTTATGTTTAACCTAACGCGACTACGCGCCATCTTGCTCTTCGCGATGCTTCTTCATTAATTCACGCACGTCTTTATCCCAGAGTTTTTCTAGGTCGTAATATTCACGCACTTCAGGTCGCATAACGTGCAAAACAACGTCACCGAAGTCTACAAGCACCCATTCGCCAACATCAGCACCATCCTCATTGAGTGGTATAACGCCTTGTTTTCGCAGACTTGTAGACGCTGAGCGAGCAAGTGCTTTTACATGGGTATCGGAGGTGCCACTGGCTACCACCATAAAATCAGCGAAATCAGAAATATCGGTGATGTCGATTACACGAATGTCCACGCCTTTAATATCTTCTAAGGCGTCAACTACTTGGTCTTTTATTTGTTCAGGTTTCATAGGTCGTATTTTATACAGTTGCTGCTCGCGAATATAGGAGAAAACAGCCTTGGGGAGAAATACTTTACTTAAGTTGTCATTTGAATGATCAGCTAACCCCGCGCGTAATTGAGTCGATGATATATCGAACTCACTAGGCTCAAATAACCAGATCTTACCAGTAGCGCCGTTTTGCAGCTGATCTAGGCTTGAAATCACTCGCTGAGAAAGCTCTTGCGGCAGGTCTAACGGGTAGCCCGG
>JAESTB010000147.1 GCA_016763815.1 Arenicella sp. | reverse complement strand
TCGGCCACAAGACTAATCGCCATGTAAGCTTTAAGTATTTGATTCTATTGTTTTTATATTGGGCGGAAGCCCCAAGAAAGGAAGCTATAGAACAGAGAAGTTACTCAGAAACCTTGGTTGGGTTATTGGGTTGGGTAGGGGGCCAGGGTTCCTGTGTAACCTCAATGTTCAGACTTTAGTCTAACCGATGTTGAGAGCCACAATCAATAGATAAATTGGAATTATGAGAAAATTTTATGCTGTGAGCATTGTTCGGTTGACAGCCTGTTATCGATACTCGACATGATCATTGCCAATGTGCCTGGCTATTTTTGACAACAACTTTCGATACTATGGCGTTGCACCGCTGATTTTTCAGGCGAGTATCAGCGATAGATACACCTGAAATAGACACTAAATTTTCTTATCACTCTCAGCTTATTATTACTCAGGTCTATAGATTGTCATTGATAGGGCTCAGCAACCCATGCAACGCGATCATGCATCAATAGTGCTCGACTCTGAAGCAGTGACAGCCGACGAACTCTGTTTATTGGTATTGCTTGATTTATCGCTGCCACCAAAATCAACATCTGATTCAGGTGTGTTTTTGCCGCGACAACATAAAAACCAATGCGCCACCCAGCCTAAGGCGAACGACGCTAGAATCCAAAGCCATATCTGAAAAAATAAATATGTCATATCTGTTCTCCTGTATTTTTGTTAGTTTTTGAGTTTGAATTCGATACGCCTGTTCAGCGCGCGACCGTCATTGGTGTTGTTGTCGGCGATTGGTCTGCGTGGCCCGTAGCCGGTAGCGGTAAACCTAGTTGTATCCAGCCCCGAGTCAGCGAGGTGGTCGATTACCGCTTGAGCACGCTGCTTGCTCAATTTCATGTTGAAGTTAAGCTTTCCGGTTGAGTCGGTATGCCCAGACACTTCAAAGTTCGCATATGGGCAACCTAGCGTGGCCGATTTGATGTTTTCGAGTAATTCAAAGCTTTTATCGTTAATAACCGCTCTACCACTAGCGAAATTGATGGGTCTGCGACTCAATAGCTCATTTATTTGCTCGTCGCACGGAGGCGGCGCGACCGCTAAGGAGTTTTCCAGCTCTAAGCCTAATTGGTTGCTCATTTGAGTCGCTAGCATTGTATTAGCTTGTTGGCTATTTATGGTGCCTTTGAGGCTTAATTGATTGCCTATCAGTGAGGCGGTCAGAGTTTCTAAGGAAAACGATTTGCCTACTAGGCTGAGAAAGAAGCCATCTAAATTAGGCAGTGCAGCCGTATTTTCGCCTACCTGCAGTTTGTTCGTGACATTGCCTGCCCCAAAGCCTTTTGCGGCCTGAGAGACAAGCATATTGATGCTCTCTTGATCGGCGAGTGTGCCGCGCAACACAACCGACTGGCCGGTGATAATAGTCTTCAGTTCGGCGGCAACCGCTGGTATTAGGATTGGAATAACATCTGAACTTACATCTACGCGATTGACGCCATAGCTGGCCATCGCCTTTTCCATCGCGAATTCTATCGCTAATGTATTCGGCGGCGTACCAGTGATCAGAACGTCACGGCCACGGTTGGTGGTTTCGATATTCGCCCACTCAATCCCCGCGGTACTAAGCTCGGCTCGAGCATTTAACGCCACGTCTTCTTCGATTGAGTGCCATTTAAAGAGTAATAACGGTAGCAGCAGCAATAGTGGTAAAAAGATAAATGGCCACGCGCCTGCACAGAACAAAGAACATCGTTTCATTGCGCCTCCAGTGCCTAGCAAATAATAGGAACCATATTTATTGCGATTGTGAATTTCAATCGTCAGATCATAATTAGGATCTAAAGCACTATTAACCCGTGGTTAGCCGATAATCGACGGCTACTAGCAGGTTAATAGGTTTTTTCAAGCCCTCCAAAGTTTACTATCTACTCGGTATTTAACCGCTGATAGCGCTTATCAGCCCGAAACGTATTTGATTGCTTCGATTGATATTAAAAGTATGGCAATTGTGGCTGAAAATATCCAGATAGAAGCGGAATTATTTTCTGTCAATAGCCGGCTTTTAAATCGACGCAGTACGAAAACGGCTGTTTTGCGTGTTGGCAACCAAGCAAGTGCACGAATAGACGATTGAATCACCCGCTCGGTCTGTGAGCGGGTGTTGCTAAATAGCCGCTTATGCTGTTTATATATTAATTCAGCAGCTGCTTGAAGAAATCTCGCAGGCCTTGCTCGCCGTCAGCTTCCCAGGCTTTTAACGCCGCCGTGCCAATGACGGCAATGTCAGCATGTTCTCCAATAAATTTGACATCATCCGATTTGCTAACCCCAAAACCAACCGCCAGCGGTAGATCAGTAAACGTTTTACAACGTTGTATGAACTCTGATACCTCGGCATTCATATTGGTGTCAGAGCCGGTAACGCCTTTGCGCGCTACGGTATAGATAAAACCGTCGGCGCAGCTCGCTAGCTGCTTCAAGCGGGCATCAGTATTGGTGGGAGTCATCAATATGATAGGTGATAGGTCGAGTTCTTTGGCTAATTCATGCAGTTCGCCAGCTTCCTCAACGGGTAGGTCCGGTAAGATAAATGCCTCGGCGCCAGCATCTTTTAAACGCTGCATGAATTTGCGGTGGCCGGTTTTAAAAACGGTGTTGTAGTAGCCCATCATCACTACTTTGAATGAAAACTTAGCCGTCACTTTGGCCATAAAGTCAAAGCAGTCGTTAACATGAACGCCATTGTTAATCGCTTCCTGATTGGCCTTTACAAATAAAGGCCCGTCGGCCGAAGGCTCTGAAAACGGAAACTGCAGTTCTACCAAGTCGATACCAAAGGAATCCATTACTTCCAGTGCTTTCCAGTTTGCTTCAAACGATGGATAGCCACACACGACATGCGTCATGATCATCGTCTGTCGGGGGCTTTTGTTGAGCACCGCCTGGCGCTCGGTTAGATAGTTATTTAATGCCATGGCTTAGCCCTCCGAGGAATAGGTGTTAGCCTTTTGTTTAATAAATTTCTTCCAATGGTCATCATCCAAGGCGTCGGCGATAGTGAAAATATCTTTATCTCCACGCCCCGACATATTGATTAGAACCACGTCGTCTTTAGACATTTGCTCGGCTTCAAGAATTGCTTGAGCAAATGCATGTGCACTTTCTAGCGCGGGAATCAGTCCTTCGGTTCGCATCGTCACCTTTAAGGCTTCAGTGACTTGAGTATCAGTAACCGCCTCGAATCGAACTCGGTCCTCTTCCCATAGGTGTACTAATATTGGGTTTACCCCAATGTAGTCTAGCCCAGCGGCAACAGAATGAGTTTCTAACATGTTGCCATCATCGTTCTGCAGAAAGTAGGTCTTCATACCTTGAGCAACACCAACGGAGGCATCTTTGTAGGCAAGACGAGACGCGTGGTTGCCTTTGCCTGGGCCGAAACCACCGGCCTCGCAGCCAACTAATTGAACATCTTTGTCGTCCATAAAACCTTGAAATAAGCCAATCGCATTTGAGCCGCCGCCGACACGCGCATAAATGCGGTCAGGTAGTTTGCCAGCGCTGCTAAGAATTTGCTCGCGTGCTTCACGGCCGATGATCGATTGAAACCAACTT
>JAESTB010000146.1 GCA_016763815.1 Arenicella sp. | reverse complement strand
TTGCATGATTTTTTCAGAGTGCTTCCGAGTGGCGAACAATATTTTCGGTTGCTGGCCAAGTCGCCGGCTTTACTGGCAAGCATCGTGCCTCCGCTACTACATTCGCCAGCAATGACTCTGCTTTTAAAACAGTCGCCACATATTATTGACTGTTATGTTCATCAGCAATGGCGCTACCCTCAGCCATTCGACAGCAGCTTTGTAATACAGGCTGACGATTACGGCGAGCGTTTAGAGCGAATGCGCCGCTTTGTAAACGAGCATTTATATCAATTATATTTGAGCTTTATGGAAGGCGCCTTGTCGGTTGAACTGTTCCAGCGGGCGTTAACCGAGTTAGCTGAGCATAGTTTAGAGCTAGCGCTAATTGTGGTTGCCAACAAGATGGACTTAGAGTCGGTGCCGATTACGGTTATTGGCATGTGCAAGGTGGCCTTGGGTAAGATGTCGCCGCTGTCCGATTTAGACCTTATTTTCGTGTTTGATCAGGTCGATACCAGCTTAGATCTGGCGTCGCGCTTTGTTAGTCGTTTGCAAACCGCGATATCGACACCCATGCGAGAAGGTATTTTGCATGAGTTGGATACACGCCTAAGACCGTCCGGCCGGTCCGGTGCGCCAACGGTGTCTATTGAAAGTTTTGCTAACC
Source organism: Arenicella sp. (assembly GCA_016763815.1). Classification (GTDB taxonomy): domain Bacteria; phylum Pseudomonadota; class Gammaproteobacteria; order Arenicellales; family Arenicellaceae; genus Arenicella. The sequence goes on along the minus strand of JAESTB010000146.1, from coordinate 4,975 downwards.
ATCATCTAACACGAGCGCATACATGGGAGCATATTGCCTTGGTGCCGAGTCGTATTGTGGCTGGCAATAGAGCGCCAGAAGCACGCCTGAATGCGATCAAGGCAACGCTAATTAGTCAGCCGCGTGAGGAGCTCCAATTACTTAATGATGCTCAGAAAATGTGGCGAAGAATAGCGCAGCATAGAGTTAAACCAATTGGCCTTGAATCGATGTTCAGTAAGCTTCGCGAAGGCGGCCTTATGCAGGCCGAGTATTTGGCTGCCTGCCTGATTCTGCACGCGGGCCACAGCTTGCCGATCACAAGTGTCGAGTTCGACGACTTACTCGCTCTCGTTGATGACTCGCAGCCGCTCAATGAGGCAATTCAGTTCTGGCGAATTCAACAGCTATGGGAGCGCTTACTCGGCAAGTCAGAGCAAGCGGTGGTTAGCTTGCCGGCAGACTATCTGGCTAGAAAGTTTAAGCAGTTAAAGGTCAGTTCGATTGATCAATTAATCGCCAAAAAGGAGATGCATTCAAGCTATGTGCAGCTGCGAATGGAGCAATTCTTCACCTCTAATTGTTTAAACACAGAGCAGCTGGAAAGCTGGTTAGAAAGCAAAGTTAGCTGGCTTTAAAAACACTTATTTAAAATATATTCGGCTATTATTGCTCATGTCACCGGTTGGTGATACTCTTTTGTCACTAACTGGTGACTTTAGTGGGTATGAGTATGAAGCAAGCTGTAAAAAACCAAAAGCATAACCAAAAAAACAGGCCAGAGACCGAAGCTAAGCTTGTTAAAGCGATTGGTGAAGTATTGGCTGAAAGAGGCTTCGCTAAGCTAGGCATCAATGCGATTGCTAGACAAGCGGGTGTTGATAAGGTGTTGATTTATCGATACTTCGATGATCTAGATGGGCTAATGCAAGCCTATGCAAAGTCATCTGATTTTTGGCCATCGAGCATCGAGCTGCTAGGCGACACCAACGCTCGAGAGCAGTTAAAAACGATGCCGTTTGCAAAGGCATTTGCAGCGGTTTTCAGGCGATATGCCAATGCGCTCAGGTCTCGCCCTCTAACTCTAGAGATTCTATCTTGGGAGACGATTGAGCGTAACGCTCTCACTATCGCCCTGGAAGAGGTACGAGAAGCGGCTGGCCTAGAGCTAATGGCGTTTTTGAGTGAAGCTAATCCGCCATCGGCAGACTGGCAAGCAATCGCCAATATTTTTTCTGGAGCTATTCACTACTTAGCCATTCGTAGCCGTAAGGTAACGGTTTTCTCTGGAATGAATATCGCTGGTGATGAAGATTGGGAACGTTTAATAGCGAGCATCGAATTTCTAGTCGAAAACCTACCAACTGACAATGCAAGCAAACACTTAACAACAGGTAATTAGAATATGAGTACTGTAAAGAAGTCCAACCGCCCAGTGGTAAGTATTTTGATGCTGTTTGGTTTTTTAACAATTTTGATCACCGGTCTATTGTCTTACGGCTTGCGCTACAACAGCTTACTCTCGGCGATACACACCCTATTTGGGTTGGCATTTGTGAGCTTCGGTATTTTCCATCTTAAGAATAATTTGAAACCAATCTTGAGTTATTTAAAGACCCCTAGGGGGAAGCGATGGGCGTGGATATGCTCATTGCTAGTGGTTATTACCCTTAGCAGTTTGGCGGCTGGCTTGCCGCCGTTTCAAACAGTGGTCGACGCGGGTTATGCCCTTAAGGAGTTGAAGCCGGTTGATCGACAACTGACGGAAACGTTCTACACGCGCTTTAAGCAACAAGGTAAAGACTTAAGTGTCGACATAAAAGCGGGTAAGCATTACTCAGGCCCTGGCGCTACTATTCTTGGGGTTACTACGACCGGAATACCACAGATGGCAATTTGGGTTGAAGACAAACAAGGCAATTACCTCGAGACGCTCTATGTCACAAAGAAAGCATCGAATAGCTCGTACATTCAATCGATTTTCGGTGGTGATGATGTGCGTCGTCCCGAAGCCTTACCACATTGGTCATTTGCCCGAGGAATTAAAAGCGATGACGGTTTGATGATGCCAAGCTCGGAACAACCAATTGCCGATGCAATCACCGGCGCGACACCGGTTTCGAGTTTCGACTTACGCAGCGTTATAGAAGCAAAGCACGACGAGGTGGTGATCAAGTTTGAGGTAAATCGCTCATTCGACTTCAACCATGTGTATCATCTTGATGCCTATCCTAACGACCCAGTATATAGCGGCAGCGGAGCATCGGCGCAGCCGTCCTTAATTTACGCCACTACCGTTAACCTAATTGATGGTCAGCCCTATTACTTTATGAAACTACTAGGGCGCGGTCATCACTCCGGCAAAGATGGTAAAATACATACTGACTTAAGCGGCATTACCACCGCCAAAGAAATGGTTAGTCGTATCATTGTCGAAGTGCTTTAACGGCCTTACGCAGTCTAGTAAATTGAATTCTTTTACCTACGCTAGATAGCTTAAGTTAAAGGCTTCATGTCTACCAACAGCGAGCGTAACCACGTTAGTGCGGTATCGTGTTCACTATGCTCATGCCAATAAATACTGGTATCAAAGGACGGTAGTGCGAACGGTACTTCAACAATACACAAATCATGGTCGACTAATTGTTCTGCCATTAATGCAGAAACAGTCATTAACTGGTTTGAAGATTTAAGTACTTTGCCAGCGGCAAAGTAGTTTTGGCAGCGTATGGACGTTTGCCGTTCCAAACCTTGCTGTTGAAAAAAGGTGTCCTCCATGGTCATACCCGATGGCCTATTTGAAACGCTGATATGTTGACTGTTCATATAGTTGCGCTTATTGAGACTGTAGCGCAGTGGGTGCTCGACTCGCATTAGCACCGCAAAGCCGCTCGACCAAAGTCTCTGTTGGCGGACAGGTAGTTTTACCGACATCGAAACGTCCAAGGCGACATCTAACTGCCCAGAACTCAATTCTCGAGCTAAATTGTTACGCTCGATTTTGACACTAGCAAAGCCGACATTAGGCGCTAGGCGCGACAGCACCTCTGACAGTTTGGGGAGGACGGCAGACTCCAAGGCATCGTGCATACCAATTCTGAAGATATGCTCGCTGGTGCTGGGCTCGAAATCTCCCCATTGTTGAAGTATTTGTTGCAGGCGAGTTAGGTTGTTGATGATCAGCGGTGCTATTCGTCGGCAAGCTGGTGTTGGTACCATTCTATTCTGAGATCGGTGAAATAACGGGTCATCGAGCGCTTCCCGCAAGCGCTTTACCGCGTGGCTAACCGCCGATGGTGTTAGATGAAGAGCGTGTGCTGTTCGCGTCATATTTTGCTCTACATAAAGACGATGAAACACTTTGAGTAGATTTAGGTCTAACTGCTGAATTCGTTTCGGGTCGGTCATATTATATGTGAATTATATTCATAGTGTAATGTGAGTATATTTCATTTTGTTCATTTTAATATGACGTATTCTTAGGCTATTCAAACAAGAGTTAACCTTTTACGGAATCAGCTATGAATTTTGAACACAACGCCAAGACTCTAGACTATATTTCACGCGTTAAGGCCTTTCTTAGCGATAACGTTGAACCGGTAGAACGTCAGATCTATCGTGAATTAAGCGAGTTGAACCCTGGTGGTGACTGGCGCAATTGGCAGTTGCATCCATTGATCGAAAAATTTAAAGGCATGGCGAAAGAGCAGGGCTTATGGAACCTTTTCTTACCCGATGTGGAGCTTGGTAAAGGTTTGACTACGCTTGAATATGCGCCGTTAGCTGAGGAAATGGGGCGTATGTTGTTTACTCCGGAAATATTTAATTGTAACGCTCCCGATACCGGCAATATGGAAGTGCTTTATCATTTCGGTAGCGAAGAGCAAAAAGCTCGATGGTTGACGCCACTGCTAGAAGGTGAAATTCGTTCGGTATTTGGTATGACCGAGCCTGAGGTAGCTTCATCGGATGCCACTAATATGCAGGCGTCTATTACGGCCGACGGAGACGACGTGGTGGTAAACGGCAAAAAATGGTGGAGTACTGGATTAGGCCACCCCAATGCAAAATTTACCATTTTTATGGGTCTTTCGAATCCAGAAAACGATCGTCACAGTCAACATGCAATGGTAATTGTGCCGCTCGATACTCCGGGCCTTGAAATTAAACGAATGCTAACGGCATATGGTGATTACGATGCGCCGTACGGGCATGGCGAGATGCACCTTAATGATGTTCGCGTTCCGAAAGAGAATTTGATTATGGGCATGGGCAAAGGTTTTGCTATCGCTCAAGGTCGATTAGGCCCAGGCCGAATTCATCATTGCATGCGCACCATCGGAATGGCCGAAAAAGCGTTAGAGTTAGCTATTCAGCGCGGCTTAGAGCGCGAGGCATTTGGTAAGCCTATCTTAAAACTAGGCGGCAATGGTGAGCGTATCGCTAAAGCTCGAATTGCTATTCATCAGGCTCGCCTAATGACGCTGCATGCGGCTTGGAAAATAGACGCGGTTGGCGTCAAGAACGCCATGACTGAAATCTCAGCGATCAAGGTTGCGGTACCCACCATGGCCCAAGAAGTCGTTGATATGTCGGTGCAGATGCATGGTGGTGCGGGTATGAGTGGCGACTTTCCTCTCGCTCACTTTGCCGCTGGGGCACGAGCTTTACGCCTAGCTGATGGCCCTGACGAAGTACACATGGCTATGGTTACACGCTTGGAGTTAAAAAAATACATGTCTCCAAAGCCATAGCCGCGGAGAATAATAAAGTAAGAGGCGATAATGCGAAGAATTTTAATAACGGGTGCAGGTTCTGGCCTAGGCGAAGCCTTAGCCAAAAAATATGCCGGTTCAGGTGCCGAAATTTGTGTCGCTGATGTCAACCCACAAGGCGGCACTGCGGTGGTGCAAGAAGTGCACAATCAAGGTGGCGAAGCATTTTTCATCAAATGCGACATCACCCAGCAATCGGACGTTGATAAGCTGGTAATGAC
>JAESTB010000145.1 GCA_016763815.1 Arenicella sp. | reverse complement strand
TTGATGCCAAACATGTGGAAATGAATGGTGCCCGGGGCCGGACTTGAACCGGCAAGGGGTTGCCCCCGACGGATTTTAAGTCCGTTGCGTCTACCAATTTCGCCACCCGGGCTAACGGATATAAAATATTGCTGGGATTGGCTCCCTTGTCTTTTGGCTAGAAGCCTGGATATGAGCTTGCACTCAAACCATTTATTGTCTGATTTAACTCCAAGAGTATTCAACTCGGACGGCCTAGGCCGACGATTGCATAGCAATCTCCACGAATAAAGAGCTTGGAGGCTCGAGCCGGAGTCGAACCGGCGTACACGGCTTTGCAGGCCGCTGCATAACCACTCTGCCATCGAGCCGTCAGACGATCTACTTTAACTCTATTTAAAAGAAAAAAGATAAAGTTTTTCTCAAACAAAAACGGGAAAAGTATGAACTTTTCCCGATTTCGGTATTCTGGAGCGGGAAACGAGATTCGAACTCGCGACCCCAACCTTGGCAAGGTTGTGCTCTACCACTGAGCTATTCCCGCTTGAGTGGGCGCTATTATATGCAGTTAGAAATATGAGTCAATGATTGTTTCAACTTTTTTCGAAATAGTTCTACTGCCGATTTCTAATCACCTTTTACCGCTTTATATGCCGCTCGAAGATAAATGGTCATCGGCCATATAGTTAGCACTCCAGCCGCATACAACAACATCTCGGCCATAAACAGGATGGGTAAACCAAATAACGGTTGAGCAAACAATAAGCCGCCTATCGCTGACATCTGAATGCCGGTCTTGTATTTACCAACTTGAGATACCGCCACGTTTGCGCGTTTACCTAGCTCTGCCATCCATTCCCTTAATGCTGAAACGGTGATCTCACGGCTGATAATAATGATTACGGTTATCAAAAATAAAAATTTGGACCATAATGCTTGTTGTAATTCAAAGTTGCTCATTACCAGCAGTAACATGGTCGATACTAATAATTTATCGGCAACTGGGTCGAGAAACTCGCCTAGCTTAGAAGTTTGATTCCAACGTCTGGCTAGATAACCGTCGAGGGCGTCACTGATGCCCGCTAGGGCGAATAAAACGGTGCCATACCAATTGGCGTATGCCCAACCAGAAAAATACACGCCAATGATTAACGGGATGGCGAGAATTCTGAAAAAAGTTAGACAGTTTGGTATGTTTATCATTGCTTGAAAATGTGATCGAATTAGGTGCGAAGTGTAACACTAAAATGATTTAAAAATGGCTAGGCTTAGCGGTGTTATCGAGTCTATTTTTGAAGATGTTGATATATTTTTTCAGCTAAGTCGACATTAATACCGCTTACCTTGTTTAGGTCTTTCACACCTGCTTGCTGGATTCCCTGTAGACCACCAAAATGCTTTAACAACGCTTGCCTACGTTTGGCGCCAATACCGGGAATCTCTTGCAACACTGATTGCGTTTGAGCTTTGCCCCGCCGGGCTCTGTGGCCGGTAATAGCAAACCGATGTGCCTCATCGCGTATCTGTTGCACTAGGTGCATCGCCGCTGAGTTAGCCGCCAACTTAATACCAATAGACTGGCCCTCGATAAAGAGGGTTTCTAAACCAGGTTTACGACCCTCACCTTTAGCGACGCCAACCAACAGTACGTTGTTAATTTGTAACTCACGCATGATTTGGGCCGCCGATGACAACTGCCCTTTACCGCCGTCGATCAGTAGTACATCGGGTAACTTGGCCTCTTCTTTTAACACCCGCTTATAACGTCGCTGAATAGCCTGTCGCATCGCCGCGTAGTCATCACCGGGGGTAATATTGTTGATGTTGTAACGCCGGTAATCAGATTTAGTGACACCTTTATCGGTAAACACCACGCAACTGGCAACCGTTTGCTGGCCCATGGTATGACTGATATCGAAGCACTCAATGCGACCAATGGTTTGCTCTAACTGAAATACATCGGTCAACGCTTGCAATCGTTTTTGCACGCTCTGACTCTCAGATAAGTGTCGTTTAAGCCGCTCGGTAACATTGAGTTGAGCCATCGCTAACCAATCGCGCCGAGGGCCTCTGACCGAATTTGTGATTATTACTTTTCGATCTGACTGTTCGGTTAACCACGTTTCGAGCTCCGGTTGTCCTTCAAGTTCTATGCCGATGATGATTTCTTTTGGCGCTTGTCGACGATGATAATACTGAGTAATAAACGCCGATAGAATTTCAGCCTCGGTAAATTCTAATAACACCTTTGGGTAATGGCCGTTACTACCGCTGTGTCGACCACCGCGAATAAAGGTTACCTCTACGCAGACTTTGCCATGCAGACTTGCCACCGTGAGGATATCAACATCACTATGGCCTGAGGTAATCGACTGATGCGACTGCACTCGCCTCAGTGCATTTACTCGGTCACGCCAACCGGCCGCCTCTTCGAACTTCAGGTTTTCAGAGGCCGTCGCCATATTGCTTTGCAGTAACTCGTTTAACGATTCGTCTTTACCCTGTAAAAACATTCCCGCCAGCTCGATATCCTTAGCATATGCCTCTTTGCTCACTAAGCCCACGCATGGTCCACTGCAGCGTTTGATTTGATACTGCAAACAAGGTCGAGAACGATTACTAAAAAATACGTCATCGCATTGGCGCACCGGCAACACTTTTTGCAGCAGTGACAATGTCTCTCGAATGGCCGAAACACCTGGATATGGGCCAAAATACTTACCCGGAGCACTTCGGTCACCGCGATAAAAACTTAAGCGAGGGAATTCATGCGAGTCGTCTATATGAATGAAGGGATAGCTTTTGCTATCTCGCAGTAAAATGTTGTAGCGAGGCTTACGATCTTTGATCAGATTTGACTCTAAGATCAACGCTTCGTTTTCAGTGAAGGTTACCGTCACCTGAACGTCGACTACTTTTTTCATCATGACTTCGGTTTTAATCGATAAGCCGGTGGTACGAAAATAGCTCGATAAGCGGTTCTTTAAATTTTTAGCCTTGCCGACGTAAAGCAATGCTCCTTCAGAGTCGAACATTTGGTAAATGCCCGGCCCTTGACCGACATTTTGCAAGAAAATTTTGTGATCGAATGACACAGTAACAATTAGTGAAGATACTAGGTTAATTTGCTTGCTCTCATTATACCGCGTATAAGCGAGGCATTCGTGGCCTGATTCACCTATAATCAGCAAAAGCTAATAACTGAAACATATAAACCCTCTAAAGAAATAATCATGGCAAAAATATCAGCAAATGAAATTCGCCTCGGTGGCCTAATCGAACATCAAGGCAATCTATGGCGAGTGCTCAAGAAAAGCCATGTTAAACCGGGTAAAGGCGGCGCTTTTGTTCAATGCGAACTTAAAGACATCATCAACGGCACAAAGTTAAACGAGCGTTTTCGTTCAACCGATAAGGTTGAGAAGCCACATGTTGAGCCACGTAAAATGCAGTATTTGTATTCTGAGGGTAGCGACTACATTTTTATGGATTCAGAGAATTACGAGCAATTAACATTAAGCGCAGACGATTTGTCGGAGCAATCAGGCTACTTGTTGCCAAACACTGATGTGCAAATCATGTTCTATGACGAAACTCCAATTGGCGTCGACTTGCCGCCCAACGTTGTATTAGAAGTTACTGATACCGAAGGTGTGGTTAAAGGCCAGACAGCAGCCAGTGGTGGCAAACCAGCACTGCTAGAAACAGGTATTCGTATTACAGTGCCTACCTTTGTAAATATTGGTGAAAAAATAAAGGTCAATACTGAAACTGGTCAATACGTTGAGCGTGCATAGAAAGCCAACAGCTTGTCACCCGAAAAAAAAGGCGCTCGAGATTCTCGGGCGCCTTCTACTTACTACCAAACCTTAGCTACCAAACCTTAGCTACCGAGCCTAACTATCAAGCTCTTGTTAGCAGCGTTTTTTCAACAAAAGTAAGTCTCTAGCACGGCTT
>JAESTB010000144.1 GCA_016763815.1 Arenicella sp. | reverse complement strand
CCAGCTGCTAATTGATTGTCGACCGGCGTCACAAAGACCTGATGCGTGCCTGTTATGTCCACGTTGCCTGAGACTCGGATGACATCGTTGCCACCTGGGTCAGCAAAAGGATCGGCAGAAAGGTCGAATAGAAAACCGCCAGTGGGGAACGGCAGGACCGCATCGAGTAGCAAAGATGTCTGGCATCGGCTGCTCTTCAAAATCTCCGAATTACTTCTTGGGCAAAGCTCACGGTTTTAATTCGGTGCACGGTCGTATGCCATCAGTCACTACCGGCGCAAGTGTCGCCAACAGAGACTTAATGTATATCGGCGTATCCGGCGATGGCGATACCGCGTCAATTGGCATGGGCCAGTTCACTCACGTAATTCGTCGCAACCTAAATATGATGTACGTGGTCGAAAACAATGGCTGCTACGGTCTGACCAAAGGGCAAGATTCAGCAACCGCTGATGAAGGTTCGAAGAATAAAAAAGGCCGAGCCAACCCATTTGAGGCGATCGACCTAGCCGCCCTAGCCCTAGACTTAGGCGCCACCTTTGTTGCTAGAAGCTTCTCTGGTGATAAAGAGCAATTGGTGCCATTAATGAAAGCCGCTATGTCGCACAAGGGCTTTGCTTTAATCGACGTGATATCACCATGCGTGACCTTCAACAATCATGCTGGTTCAACTAAAAGCTATGATCACACTCGTGAGCATGTGCAAGCAGCGGCAGTACTCGACTTTGTACCGATGGCACAAGAGATCACTCTTGACCAAATTAAGGGCTCAACCCAAAAAGTTTCCCTTCACAACGGTGATTCAGTGCGCTTAAGTAAGCTAAGCGACAACTACGACCCTACTGATCGGTACAATGCGATTCGCACCTTGTTAGACTACAAAGCTCAAGATAAGTTAATGACCGGCTTGATTTACATCGAACCTGAATCGATGAATTTTCATGAGATATTGAAGTTACCGAAGACTCCTTTGAATGAATTGAAGCAAGACGTCTTATGTCCGAGCGGCGCCGCCTTGAAGTCTATCAACGAGGGTTTACGCTAGGCGGTGTTTTAGGCTCAGCTGAGGCGTTATTGAAGTATAAGGTGTTATAGCCATTCACTTAACGTCAACCCTGAGCCTAGCCGAAGGGTCTCAAAAGCACGGCTCGATAAAAACAGATCCTTCGACTGCGCTCAGAATGACTCGCAAGCCTCGACACACAAAACAGCCCAGGCTCGCTTAAAAACCAACTATTTCAAAATCAATCCGCAACTCGCTTTGTTTACCCAGCAAAATTGTTATATTATCACATAACATAGACGATACCCCGTACCACCCAATGCTCAACTCCAACACTTTAGATAAATTTGCCATCTTACTATCAGGCGTCTGTTTAGTGCATTGCTTATTGACCCCGATATTAATAACCTTATTGCCGATCGTATCGTCATCGTCATTGGTCGAAGACATTTTATTTCATCAGTTAATGCTCTGGGCAGTTCTGCCCACTAGCGTTATCGCACTATTCCTCGGCTGTCGCAAACATAAGCAATTTATGATTGCCGCTCCGGGCATTGTTGGCATCAGCATATTGGTCGCCGTGGCATTTTTTGGTCATGCTTGGTTTGGCATTGTCGGTGAGAAAGTAGCAACCTCGGTCGGAGGTTTAGTGCTTGCGCTATCGCACTACCTGAATTACCGAGCGTGCCAAGATGCCACCTGCGAAGACAACAATTGTGCGACTAAGCATCACCATTAATTAACTAACTAGAGTTAGCTAAGGGTCTAGTAACACTATTAGAGACCTTTGCACGAACCAATAAATAATTGAAAACGCTTAAATACACCTACTCTTTGTTAGAAAAGTAGTGAATAGCTCGGCAATTGCTCCTGCATTGCTCTAATAAGTTGCCTCTCTGCAACGATCGCTATTGCCGTCTTTTTCTGCCTCAATTCGTCGCACTTAACCCCATTTTCATTTCAATTCTAGTTCGTGCAAAGGCCTCTATTAATAGTTAAAATTGCCCATTTAAACGCTAAGCGATATAGTAGCCACATGAAAAAGCTACTCACTATAATGATTCTTTCGCTAGCCTTTAGCGCCTGCCAAGAGCAACCCGCCACACAATCTCCGACACCCGCTGCCACCGAGCAGTTTAGCGATGTCTCGATTGTGCACAATGCCACTATTTATACTTCTGATATAACCTCACCCAAGGTAGATGCATTTGCCTACAAGGGTAACAAATTTATCGACACGGGCTCGATCAAGGTGTTGCAGCAAAAATACCCTGGCGCACAAAGTTTAGACATGATGGGAGCAACCGTCATTCCCGGCATTATTGACGCACATGGCCATCTTCTTGGTTTAGGCCAAAGCTTGGTCAACGTCGATTTAAGAGGCACTAAAAGCAAACGCGAGATCGTTGAGATTCTTAAATCACGAGCCGACTCTATGCTGCCTGGCCAATGGTTACTCGGCCGCGGATGGGACCAGAATGATTGGGATGTAATTGAATTACCAACCGCCGCCGACCTAGATAAAGCATTCGCCGACCGTCCCGTTTGGCTTGAGCGCGTTGACGGCCATGCAAACTGGGGCAACAGCAAAGCCATGGAGGCAGCAAGTAAAGATCTGAATGGGTCATGGCAGCCCGAGGGTGGAGAAATTACCCGAGACCAAAGTGGCAAGGCAACGGGCGTGTTTGTCGACAACGCGGTCAGTTTAATACAAGCCTATGTACCGGATGAAACCGACGCAGAACTTACTCATGCACTAAGGCTGGCAATGAAAAAAACTGCCAGCGTCGGTCTCACTGGCATGCATGATGCTGGCACTAGCTTAAGAGTATGGAACTTACTCAAGCAACTCAAGCAAGACCAAGCCTTGGAAGTTCGAGTATATGCAATGGCCAATGGTGCCAAGCAAATGCTTGACTACCTATGTGATAACGGCGCGATCGTCGACCCGACTGCGATGCTAAGCGCGCGCTCAATCAAGTTGTATAGCGATGGCGCATTAGGTTCACGAGGCGCAGCCCTTTTGAGCGAGTATAGTGACGACGCTGGTAATTTTGGCTTACTAATTGAAAGCCAAGAGACTCTCACCAAGCATTCGATCCGAGCAGTCAACTGTGGTCTGCAGGTAAATATTCACGCCATTGGCGACCGCGGCAATCGAGTTACTCTAGACGTGCTCGAAGCGGCTACCGACGGAAACTCCGGAGACAATAGCCCGGGTCGGCATAGAATTGAGCATTCTCAAGTTATCTCGACTCAAGACTTTCAACGCTTTAAGGATTTAAATCTTATCGCATCGGTACAGCCCACCCATGCAACCAGTGATATGTATTGGGCTGAGCAACGTGTTGGCTCGGAACGAATAAAGGGTGCTTATGCGTGGCAAAAATTTGCCGAACTGGGTATTCCCTTAGCGTTAGGCTCAGACTTTCCAGTAGAGAAACCAGAACCGTTATTGGGTTTCTATGCGGCCGTCTCTCGACAAGATGATAAAGGCTGGCCCGACAATGGTTGGTATCCTCAGGAAAAACTCACTAGAGAGCAAGCACTGCATGGATTCACTCTAGGGGCCGCATATTCGGCCTTTCAAGAAGATCAACTTGGCTCGATTACAGTGGGCAAATTTGCTGACTTTGTGGTGCTCTCAAACGATATTATGACGGTGCCAGCACGAGACATATTGAAGACCCAGGTGCTTAAGACAGTGATCAACGGCAACCCGGTATTTTCAATCACCGAATAGCTAGACAAGCTCATTTGATTAGTTGTACACTAATCAAATGAGTACTACTAATAGAACACTAAGTAACGCAGGCAAGTCAAAAAGCGAGCT
>JAESTB010000143.1 GCA_016763815.1 Arenicella sp. | reverse complement strand
TGTCTTTCTCTATTCGATCAAGCAATTGGATAGCCAATAAGGAGTGGCCGCCGTTACGAAAAAAATCTTGCTCTAAAAAAGCACCCTCTAGTGACAATGTAGTTTGCCAGTGCGCTGCTATCTGACACTCTAGGGCTGAGCTTGGCGCTGTTTTATTTGTCGCATGGTCGGTATAATTTGAATTCTCAGCAATAGCGATTAGCGCCTTGCGATCAACCTTTCCGTTCGCCGTTTGTGGAGGTTTAGACAATACCTGAATGACTGACGGCGCCATGTAAGCGGGTAAATATTGCGCAGCATCATTGAGTATAGAGTCACAGGCTTCTTGCAAAATTTCGGCTTCGGTAGCAACACCCATTTCATCGCCAAGTCGAGGCTCAATGGTGTTGGTTTGTCGGGCATCAGCAATAAGTTTGGATGCGCTAGACGTTAAACAGACGAAAGCGTGCAGAGTATTAAATCCAGTAGCATCTTTTTTTGCAACAACAAAAGCGGACTCTACATCTTTATGTAACTTTAGTACTACTTCAATCTCACCAATTTCAATGCGATAACCACGTACCTTAATTTGATGGTCGTAACGCCCTAGATACACTAATCCACCGTCATGTAAGCGTTTGACGCAATCGCCTGTTTTATACAGTCGGCTACCAGCATCTGATACAAATGGGTTGGGCAAAAAGGCCTCAGCTGTTAACGCGGCGCGTCCCTGGTAGCCATGAGCTAGGCCGTGTCCTGCAATAAACAACTCACCAGGAACACCGCTAAGTTGTTGGTTGCCGTTGGCGTCTAATACGTAAACTTGGGTATTAGCAATGGCCTGTCCAAGAGGAGCATACGGTAAGCCCTCGATGTTTGACTTGGTCACTATCAATGCCGACGACCAGATAGTGGTTTCGGTGGGGCCGTACAAATTAATAAGCTTGCCGGCGAACACGAGCAATCGTTTTGCCAATTCTTCAGTCAATGCTTCTCCACCGCATAGAGCACATAACGACGGTAAAGTTTGCTCACCAGCCACGTCACATAGAGCGCTCCAAGTGGCTGGGGTCGCTTGCATAGCGCTTATCGACTCACTCTTAATGAGTGAAAGCAGCATGCGGCTATCTCGTGCATGCTGCTGATCAGCAATAAACAAGCGGGCTTTACACAAAAGCGGCAAGTAAAGCTCCAACCCGGCAATGTCGAACGATACCGTTGTCACTGACAATAATGAGTCACCCGAGTTAAGACCGACCAAGGTTTTCATGCTGTACAGAAAGTTACTCAAGGACGCCAAACTAATAGCCACTCCTTTTGGTTTACCGGTCGAACCTGATGTATAAATCATATACGCGAGCTGGCTCGACGTAACGCTAGGCCAAGTCGGCGGCAATTCTGCGCGCCAGTTTTCACGCCAATCTGATGGTAGAACTAACTGATCAGGATTTGAGTCAGAAAATGAATCTTCATTCGCAGCACTGACTATCAATATGCTGGCTCGACAGTCATCGAGAATATAATTGATGCGCTTAGAGCCATAGTCTAGGTCTATCGGCACATAACAGGCACCGATGCGTAATATCGCCAAGTGGACAATCAATAAATCCACGTTACGCTCCACACAGACCGCAAGGGTATCCCCTGGTGCCAGGCCACGGTCTAAAAAGTAAGCCGCCATTTGCTCAACGTCTTGCCTTAACTCACCAAAGCTTCGCACTGCATTGACATGCTGTACCGCGCTACCCTTTTGCTCAGATTGATGATAAGCAAGCAAGGCATCAATCAAAACAATTTCCGGAGTACTTACTTGGGTTTGATTTGACTCCTGTACTAATTGCTGTTCTGCCGGCATTAATAGGCTCAGCTCGGACAAAGGCAAATTTGGTTGCTCAACGATCGCAGTTAATGCCGCTTGATAATAATCGGCAAACGACTCAATCGTGTCAGCAGAAAAAAGTTCACTACGGTAGCGAATTCTGCCCTCTAACACACCGTCGAGTTCCTTAAAGGCGAGTTCAATATCAAACTCGACGGCTTCCGTTTCCCATTCAATTACGGCTACTTGATCCGGAGTACTCACAGCTCCGACCGAGTTATCAAGTACAAATTTGGCCTGAAAGAGAGGCGTACGGCTTTGATCCCTCTCGGTTACAAATTGTTCAACTAAATGATTAAATGGTACGTCTTGATTTGCATAGGCACGAAGACATGTCTGGCGTATAAATTGTGTTAGTTCATGCAGGCTGGGGTCTTCGCTCCATCGACAGCGCAGCACTAGCTGATTGATAAAAAAACCAATCAGAGGTTTGAGTTGCAAACTGTTGCGATTTGCAATATCGGTACCAATCAACATGTCAGATTGGCCGCTATAACGACCCAGCACTATGCAATAGGCGGTTAGCCCAAGCATAAAAAGTGAGCAACCCCATTCTTTTGATCTGGACTTAAGCTGCGCCAGCAAATCACCGGATATTTGAAAGTCATGTGCTCGCCCCAGATAACTCAACTTCTTAGGTCGCGGATAATCCGTTGGCATGTCCAGTATTTGTGGTGCACGCTCGAGTGTCTCGGTCCAAAATGCTAGCTGAGTTTGCACCACCTTGCTGCTCAAGCGGTCTTGTTGCCAGCAGGCATAATCGATGTACTGAACATCCATTGCTTGCAGCTCGGGAGGATGGCCACTTTCAAGTGCGGCATAGCCATCAAACAACTCACCCATCAAGATCGATATGGAAACACCATCCGAAACAATATGATGAAGCGTCAATATCAATACATGCAACGATGGCGCGAAGCTCAATAGCGTAACTTTTAGTAAAGGACCTTTCTGTAAATCAAAAATCTGCTTGCGCTGAGCATCATTCGCATGTTGTATTTCGTGATTAATGTTTTCGTCACCAACAATGTGCATTATATCATGATGTTCAAAACAGTGCATTTGGCTATTAGCGACGTATTGCCGAGGTTGCCCATCGATCTTTTTAAACAGTGTTCGCAGTGATTCGTGCCTTTCCACAATCAAAGCGACACTCTCACTCAGATGCTTGGCATCGATGTTAATGGTTAGTTTTACCGCAGAATGAACATTGAAAACTTCTTGTGTATCCGCAAACTGATTCAAAAACCAAAGACGTTGCTGGGCGGAAGATAGTGGAAAATAAGGCCCGTCGTGAGACCTTGGAGGGATTGTATTGCCGTGTTGGCTCCCCTTTTTCAAACCCTTCTCTTGCATAAGCTTCTCTAATAAAGCTTTTTTACGAGGAGAGAGCCTTTTAATTTTCTCAGATAACTGATCCATCAGAGATACCGTGGTTATTTGTTGTGATAGATTTTAGCGATTAACTATTGCCATGTGTGATCAGACCTAGCGACCATTCACTGCTTATGATTTTTTCGCTCTAAAGTAAAAATCATCCAAGGTCGCAAACTCCGGACCCAATACTAATTCCTGCAATATTGACGCAGCATCCATTACTTTCTGCTGCGCTTTTTCGTCCTCACCAACCTTTTCAGCGGCATAGCTAACAAGTTCCGACAGGGTGTGCGCCAATGCTGGCTGTGATAACTGAATCTTTGTCGGGCGGTACCACCAGTTTGTCGTCACATTAATAACATCGAGTGATTCCACCGCATGAAACCAATAAATTGGTATGTAGAGCATTTCTCCTGCTTGCAACTCAGTTTCATAAATCGGCACCGACTGATAAAGAGGGAACGCATCGTGATCAGGCTCGAATGCATCTAGTTCACAATATCCGTTGCGCTTGGTATTGTAGTAAACGCCACAGGAATGTTCGGGGGGTACCAGTAACAGTCGCTTTTTACCCTGAATCTGTACATAGAGGTTTTCAAAGGGATCGAAATGCATCCATGACTGAGTATTTTGTCCTTGTATCCATATTGCACCCAACTCCAGGTTTTCTAGGGGCAACAATTGAGGAACAATGAAATCATCTTGCAGTGCATCTAAGTTAAGGTGTTTGCGATAATCACACTTCTCACCAGACATAAACAGCAAGCGATTGATGGCAATTTTAGGTATGTCCTCTTCGCTTGCCAGGCAAATATGTTTAATGTAATCATCAAAATTCATTGACTTGGGTATATAACGGTTTTCACGAATATTGCTGAAATCGGGGTGTTTATTAGTCGACGATTGCGAGCAGACAATTTCAGCGTCATTTAGGTTTCGTGACAAATAACTAGCATCCCAACGTTGAATAGCTGGCCACTCTTTGGCAAAGTTTTCAACAACAACAGGTTGGTTTTTTAGATAGTAATCTTCAAAAAACTCTTCGTTATCAATGCTCGATAAACGGGTGATCGCTTGAATATTTTGTTGTAAATGGTTCATCGTCATTCCAAATTAATTTAACTGCTTTCTTCTAATAGTCTTTCTGTATCTAGCTCATCCATCTGTTCAACCTGTTCAAGCAATTTAGCTAACTCGTCGTCACTATCGTCAACCTCCGCTCTACCGGTCTTTATAAGTTCGGTTAACTCGCTAACAACCGGGTGATCAAAAATCGACTCAATAGAAATATCAACAAGAAAGTCTTTCTCTATCAACATTCGTAATTGCGTGGCTGTCACAGAATCACCTCCGACGCCGAAGAAGTTGTCTGTTGGCTGGATACCTTCATGCCCTGTTAGTTTTTCATAGAGCGCTATCAACTCCGACTCTATCTCTTCGTCGGCAAACTCTTTGCGCTCTTGTGAGTCGTCGTTCCGCGGCGAAAAATTGAGTTTTTTAATACTCCGTTGCCAGCGTTCATTAAGTTCCCCGTGAGCGTACAACCATAATCCGGGTTCATGCCTGTTGAGCAAGTATGTGGTAAGTTCAACTAACTGATCTGGGCGAATATAAATGTCGTCTCGTTGCGAACTATCACCTAATGTTTTGACGCCCGCCAAACCATCAAAGTCGACACTGTACCAGCGACAAGTAGCGTTTGTATTCTCGGCCAATGCATCCATATACGCGTTAGCGGCAGCATAAGCCATCATACCCAGACCACCTAGACTGGCTGACAAAGATGACGTAGCAACGATGTGTTCAATATCTATTTCAGATGATGCGGCAAGCAAATTCAAACTACCCTTAACCTTGGCCTGGTGCTGATCTAGCAAGTCATCAGTATTGGACTGGTCGTGACTGCACATTTTCTCCCTATGCATGTCGCCAGCGCCATGTATCAACAGGTTAATTGTTCCCTTTTCCTGAGCAATATCACGCAGGCTTGAGCGTAACTGATCGCCATCACTGATATCTACCGAACGATACTCTACTTGGCTATTGATCATCTGCATGCGTTTCAGTGCGGATTGCGCCGAGCTATCTAATTGTGCGACATCCTTACGACCGATAATAATCAAATGCTTCGACAGCATTGACAAATGCTTTGAAGCTTCTTGTCCAACCTGTCCTAAACCGCCGATAAACACCACCGTGGATTCACGGTTAAACAGGTCGGTGCCGGCTCCGCTGCTATCGACCTGACGAAAGACGCGTGTCCAAAGCTTTCTACCTCTGATCACATAAAATACCTCGTCTCGGTACTCTGCAAGCTGGGTATGATTTTCAGTATTAAAATGGGTGCTATTCAGGTGCGCTTGCACGTTGGCTAATAAGTTTGCGGTGGTGGCTTGCTCAACATCGACAACCTGTACTTTAAACTCGGCCAGTTCCTGGTTAATCACCACCAGCATAGCGGCTAAGGCCCGAGCAACGGGAGAGATACTCTCAGTGCCCGTCACCGAAAAAGCCTGATTAAAATAAACGCGTAACAACGGCAGCTGAGAATTTCTTCTGCCAACTTCTTTGACAAAGTCGACTAATCTTAGCAACCGCTGCTGCCATCTCAGTAGCTCCTCAGCTGAGGAGCTTGATAAGTTCTGAGCTTGATTTGGAATATCGAGAAACGCGCAGTACTCAATCACCGATACTGAACGTTTCTGAATGATTAAGGTTTCCGCTAGTTCTTTTAATTGCTCAGCTGACTCCATTTGAAGCGTAAATTGCGATTCTGATTGTTGCGAAAATGCTTTGGCATCAATAACATTAATACAATCATTGCTCTGCTGGTAACGTGCCTTTGCAACACCACCACCGTCCCAGAAAATCAGCTGACTACTTAAACTTTCCGAGTCCAGGCTTGCCGACAGATTATTCTGCGTAGCATTATTTAGGATAACTGGTTGAGCGCGCCATTCGTAACAATACAGATTCGGTTTCGAGGGGGCTAAGATCTCATCCTTATTTACCGAGCTTGCTGTTGAATGTCGTTCTTCAGCAGGCAAGGCTGCTGGCTCAATCCAAAGCTTCTCTTTAACAAAAACATAAGCAGGGAGCGGCACCTTGTTATAAGTCTGTGATTGGTACAAAACGGAGAAATCAACCGCAGCACCCTTATGCCAAAGAGATGCCTGTCGATGCAAGGAAGTAACACGCTGACCGCCACTATCGTCACCGTCGAGTGCGCTCAAGAGCACGGCTAGGGTTGTTTCGAGCTGATCAGAGCAGGCCGCTTGCTGAAACGCGGCCCCATCAACCTCTCTGTCCTTCAATATTATGGCCTGCAATTTATCACCGGCATCTTCTAGACTTGTTACTAAGCAAATATGGCGATGTGGATAGCTCGGCCTAAGGCTTAAACTATAGGCGACATCGCCTATAGTAGCGGAGCTCATTTCAGCTTCGACGACGTCTGCGATAT
>JAESTB010000142.1 GCA_016763815.1 Arenicella sp. | reverse complement strand
CCCGCCGATCTCGACGATGATGAACAACTTGAGATAAGCTTTAAAGCAGATCGAGCGGCTAACGATAACATCAAGCCTAACGACATGACAATACATGGTGTCAGCGATTTAATGACAACCTTGGCAAAGTGTTGTCAGCCGGTCCCTGGTGATCGCGTATTAGGCTTTGTTACTCGCGGAGCTGGCATCACTATTCATCGTGAATTATGCCCTAACATTCTGTATCAACAGCATGAGGCTGGCGAACGCGTGGTAGAGGTAAATTGGGGGCATGACGAAGAGCGAGTGTATCCAATGACGGTGCTGATTACCGCCTTTGACCGAAAAGGCCTATTGCGAGATGTGTCGACTGTATTTGCTGACGAAAAAATAAATGTGCTGGAAATGAGCACCAATACCGACTGCAAGAGTCAGACGGTACAAATGGAGTCTTTAGTTGAAGTCACCAGCTTTGAGGCTATGAGTCGGCTGCTGGCGAAGCTCGACCACTTGCCAAATGTGTTAGCCGTTAAGCGTAAGGTCTAAATCAAACCATTTTAGCCGCCCCGAGTTATTGTCGCAGAGTACTTATGTGCAAGCACTTATTCTGTAAGTACTTAGGTAAAGTCGCGCCAGCCTGAAGTACCTAAGCAATAATATCTTCAAAAAGAGCATAATAAATATACTCGCTATAGCCCTCCCTCACATACACTTTAGCATCCGCTAACTGAGAGGCTAGATGCTCGACTCCTTCAATAGTAATGCGGTTATCTTCAGTGCCCCACCATAAATCCACAGGCACTGTGATTTTACTGAGATCGAGGTTTCTTGGCGATAAGCAATGCACCATTTCATTTGAGATGCCATCCAATCCTCTGCTGCTTCCTTGACTAAACCCTTCGATCATTAACTCAATGGTTTGGCCATCAAGAGCTAATTCAGCTTCGGCGCTCCCCAATCCTTTTTCTAACATGCTTCGGTAGTGCACTGACAAGTTCAGCGTCACGCTTCTAAGCCATAAATGGTATATTTCATGGGCTAAGCGCTTGGAGGCTCGAATTAGCTTGGTACATGGAGCAATGATACCGCTTAAATACGAGGTGTCTGTTCTAGTGTTTACAAAAACGGGACACGATAACCTTACTCGTTTAAGTTTGTCGTCGGCTTCTACCGCAAAATCCAAGGCGATGACCGTGCCTAGCACGGTACCCAGAATATCATAGTGTTGAAGACCGAGCTTATCGATGAATTCGCTTAACATGCCATTCCAGTTGCTCGGATGTCCTTGCACAAAGGGAGTGAGGCCGAAGCCCGGACGGTCTGGGATGATAATGCGTTTGTTTTGGCGCCGACAAATTTCCTTATAGTCATGTGGAATGGTTACCCGGCACCCGTAGCCGCTGTGGCATACGACAATTGGATAGCCATTTGCCGGGCCATATTCTCGATAGGCTACTTTTAGGCCGTTTGCCAAAGTGATAAATTTATCTTTAGATGGTTCACAGCGAGGGGGCTGTAGTACGCCGTCCTTGGTGTTAAAGTCTTTGCTACTAAAATAGGTATCGAGTATTTGTGACTCGTCGGTTAATACTAAGCGCACAATATCAGATTTCGACTTGGTATCGGTTTTTCTATATAACGATTTCAGGTGCGTCTTTATGGTGTTTTCGGAGACAAACAAATTCGCAGCTATTTGTTTGATGTCGTGGCCATGAATCAAGTTGATAAGAACCGATTGCTCTTTGTCTGTTAGCCGGAAACGCTCAACCAAATCTGGGTTAAGTTGTTTGCCGTTAGCTTGCTGATCGACCACTAATAATAAGTAACAGGTCGAGAGGGTACTACCGATCTCATGGCGGCTATGAATTGTACGTAAATATAGCTGTTCTTGGTTTTGATCGATGTGGTCAACTGCACACAAGCCGCTATGTTGGCTTTGATTAAAGAGCTGCTCGTTGTGCTCGGCGGCAAGCCTAATCTTGTTTTGAACACCCAGTTTAAGTCTATTACCGCTTGCTGATTGCCGCACATAGGCATACAGCGCCTCGGCATTTTGATTATGGTAAATTACGTTATAGGCGTCATCAAGAATGATCATTTTGAAGCGACTTTTATCCAATAGCGAGCCAAATGCCATTAACGCTTCGCTGGTATTACTTATTTGGCTTAGAATTTGATCGCCGAGTTCAAGTTCGAAAAAGTTTTCGGGGTCGTCAATGCGATCAGTTTCATCTAAAACCTGGTTCATGATGTCGATGTAGTCGTGGTGCCATAGATCTGGCTTACCTATGATTCGATATACTAAGCTACTAAAACGTGAATTATCCATATTCATAATCGCTACTCTCCTGTTTAGCGTGAAGGTAAAATGGCCTGCTTAGTCGATCATTGTATCAATCAAGGTTGATACGATGAACGCAGCGCCTACCGTGCCTATGTGAGAACCTTTGCACCAACCAATAAATGATTGAAAATGCTTAAAATATGCCTACTCTTTGTTAGCAAACGAGTGAATATCCCGCTATTTCCGTCGTTTTCTGCCTCAATTAGTCGCATTTTACTTCATTTTCATTTCAATCCTGATTGGTGCAAAGGTCTCACTGTTTTTTTGGTGTGCGGGCATCATAGCCACTCTTTCAACTTGTCGCCTATGCGACTTTAGTTTAGATGGTCTTGAATACGCAGTATTTAGGCTACTAATTGGCAAATTATAGCCAGCTGGCTACATTTTTAGTAAACTGCGCTGAACCAAATTACACTCGATTGAAAATCTTTGCTCGAGAATTGAAAGACTAAATGTTGAAACCTTATCCGTTTCTTATAATTATCTAAGAGGATCTACCATGAATAAACCAGTTCGCGTTACCGTCACTGGTGCTGCCGGCCAAATTAGCTACGCATTACTTTTCCGCATTGCTTCAGGAGCGATGCTAGGCCAAGACCAACCTGTAATATTGCAGTTGTTGGAAATAACACCAGCCATGGGTGCCTTAGAAGGTGTGGTAATGGAGTTAAACGATTGCGCGTTTCCATTGTTGCAAGACGTGGTGATTTCAGACCAACCTGAAGTGGCGTTTAAAGACGCAGACTATGCATTATTAGTAGGCGCTCGACCACGTGGCCCTGGTATGGAGCGTAAAGACTTGCTTGAAGCCAATGCGGCGATTTTCTCTGTTCAAGGTAAAGCTATGAACAACGTTGCTAGCCGAGATATTAAAGTATTGGTTGTTGGTAACCCTGCAAACACCAATGCATTAATCGCATCAGCCAATGCTCCCGACATAGATGCGGGCCAGTTTACCGCGATGATGCGTTTAGACCATAATCGTTCATTGAGCCAATTGGCGGAGAAAACCGGTGCCCATACGACTGAGATCAAGCGTATGACGGTATGGGGAAATCACTCAAATACACAATACCCTGATATTACTAATGCCACGGTAAATGGCAAAGCGGCGTCTGATTTAGTTGACCAAGCTTGGTTAGAAGAGAATTTTATTCCGACGGTACAAGAGCGCGGCGCAGCGATCATTAAAGCTCGCGGAGCTTCTAGCGCAGCATCAGCAGCAGCAGCGGCGATTGACCATATGCGCACTTGGGCATTAGGTACTGCCGAAGATGACTGGGTTAGCATGGGCATCCCAAGTGACGGCAGCTACGATATTGAGCCAGGCATTATGTATTCGTACCCTGTTACCTGCAAAGGCGGCAAGTATGAAATCGTGCAAGGTTTAGAGATCAGTGAATTCAGTCGCTCACGCATGACGGCAACTGAAAATGAGTTGCGTGAAGAACGTGCGGCAATTGCGCATTTGTTGGCTTAGTTACGACCAAAGTAACTAATACTAAAAAAGCCGCTACTCAGATCCGAGTAGCGGCTTTTTTTGCGTCTGGGCCCAGAATACACAGCATGCATTTATTTCTTGCGTGCGTTGAATTTCGCCATTTGCTCAGGCGTTGCCTCGGTTTGATGTTTGTCTTTCCATTCAGAGTAGGGCATTTTATAAACGATCTCTCGGGCTTGCTCTAGATCAACGTCTTCACCTAAATCAGTCGCGGCGGCGGAATACCATTTCGCCAAACAGTTGCGGCAAAAATTAGCGAGATTCATTAGATCGATGTTTTGAACGTCTTTTCGACTGTCTAAGTGTTCAAGCAATCTCCGAAAAGCGGCCGCTTCAATTTCCGTTTGTTTATTCATAATTGTCACCTGTGTCTTCTCAGCTTATTGCTGAGACTAATATTTTTGATAACCACGTCTTTTGTTGCTTTTACTTAAAATCAAAATCAGCAAGCAACTAAGCCAAACACCGCAGGCCATGTAGAACAGTACGCCACCGTCTGTCTCTCCCGCTGCATTAATCACACGGTGTACGCCTAGAGGTGTGGCAAGATGAAAGAATATGGCTCCCGATATAACGCCTAAGCCGAGTAAAGCTCCGAGCTTACGAGTAGCTGGGATAAGCAATAATACAGCGGCTATTAATTCAACAGAGCCAATAAGGTAGCCACCAATCGAATCGAAAGTCGGTGCTATGGCACTAAGGCCTACGTCGTTCATCCATTGCGCAATGGTTGAGAAAATGATGTCAGTTTCTTCTGAGCCAGTGAACTTGAAGAATAGCGACTGAACGAATACGAAAATGACATACGCAATTAAAACGTAGATAAACCCTTTCTTGGCGGTCATGCGGCTTCCTTTATTATTATTCTGTGTGCCGCAATAATAAAGCAAGCCAGTAGGTAAAGGAAGGCCACGGTTTTGGCCGAAAACACGTATCGTATTTTATCTCCTAAGTTTTTACACGTAAGCGTTTACGCTTAAGACTTAATCATTGGTTCGTCGCCCCAATCGGCATTTTCTATGGCAACAAAATAGCTTGGGTCTTCGACCACATTGACCTCCACCATATCGCCAGCTTTCTTAAGTAGCTTTTTACATTCGGGACTTAGATGAATAAGGTGCAGCGTGCGATTATTTTTTTTGTAGCGCATCGCCAAGGCGTCAATGGCTTCGATTCCAGAATGGTCGGCGACACGTGAATCTGCAAAGTCGATGATCACATCCTTATTGTCGTCAGCGGGCGTGAAATTTTCTGTGAATGATGCCGTAGAGCCAAAGAACAGTGGCCCATGAACGGTGTAATAGTGCGAGCCATATCGATTTTCACGTTTCTCAACTGTTACTTGTTTGGCATGGTTCCAAGCAAACACCAGCGCTGAAATAATTACTCCAACGATCACAGCAAAAGCCAAATCGGTGGCGACAGTTACCGCTGACACAGTAATCAATACGAATGCATCTTGTCTTGGTACGCGTCCAATAATGCGGAAGCTACTCCACTCAAAGGTGCCAATTACAACGATAAACATCACTCCAATTAGTGCTGCGATAGGAATTTGTTCGATTAATGATGAGGCGAACAAAATAAATGCTAACAGTGATAGAGCGGCGGTAATGCCCGATAAGCGGCCTCGGCCACCGGAGTTTACGTTGATCATGCTTTGACCGATCATCGCGCAACCGCCCATGCCACCAAAAAAGCCAGTAGCGGTATTTGCCAAGCCTTGACCAAAGCATTCGCGGTTACCGTTGCCTCGTGTTTCAGTAATTTCATCGATCAAGCGTAGCGTCAGCAGTGATTCAATAAGACCAATGGCCGCCAAAATGAACGCATATGGAAAGATGATGCCTATGGTTTCTAGATTAAACGGCACCGATGGAATGCTAAAGGTTGGCAGGCCACCGGCAATTGATGCAACGTCACCCACGACTTTGGTGTCTATGTTTAAGCCAAGTACCGCCAATGTTATCGCTACAATAGCGACCAATGATGAGGGAATTGAGGTGGTAAGCAAGGGTAAAAATTTGATGATCGCCATAGTTAAGGCCACAAGGCCCAACATAATGGCGAGTTGATCTGGAGCCAGCCAGGCAACATCTATGATGCCGCCTTCTAAGAACGTACCAACAGCCCAGCCAGGTTGACCTGGCTCGCCGAATTGACCTAGCTGTGCTAAGAAAATAACGATTGCTAAACCGTTTACAAAACCTAACATCACTGGATGTGGCACCAGTCTAATGAATCGTGCGATACGCAACGCGCCCGCCGCCATTTGTATTAGGCCCATTAATATAACCGTCGCAAACAAGTATTCGACACCGTGGTCTGCTACCAACGCCACCATAACCACTGCGAGAGCACCAGTTGCACCAGAAATCATACCTGGACGACCACCAGTGACCGCAGTGATCAAACCAACCATAAAGGCGGCGTACAAGCCAACAAGAGGTTCAACACCAGCAATTAACGCAAAGGCAACCGCTTCTGGCACGAGCGCTAGAGCCACGGTTAAGCCAGAAAGCACATCATTTTTGATGCTGCTACGGCGTGCTGCTGAATTCTCAAACATAGTATTGCTCGGGTTGTAACTTTATATTGGAGGTACAAAGAATGGATTAGTTGTACCTAGGCGCGCGAAGTCTAAGAGTGTCAGCCGATTAAAACAAGCTCAGGTGAGTTAAATAGTGTGGTTTGTGGAATATAATCTTTTTGATTTAAAAGGTTTTTCTAGCTTCTTTTTTGAGGCGTTTGTCGTTAGAATCTCGCGCCTTGGTGGTCTATCTGCTGTTGAAAACAGTCAAACATGTAGATTTCCACCAATTTTGCGCCAAAAACCTTTCATTTACTTTATTTAAGGGCTAAAATCGCGCGCCTCGTGAGGGTTAAGCCCTGCACGCATAAAAAGCTCCGAATCAATAGCTATTGATGGGCTTGAGAAAAGTTAAATTAATGCTGGCTAGTTATAGGCTAGCGAGCACAATAAAACAGAGTATTTATTATGGTAACAATTCGTTTAGCCCGTGGTGGCGCCAAAAAACGTCCTTTCTACGGCATTATGGTCGCAGATTCACGTCGCTCACCTCGTGGTCGTTTCATCGAGCGTGTAGGTTTCTTCAACCCACGTGCTGTTGGTGGTGAAGAACGTATGCGTGTAGACATTGACCGTGTTGAATATTGGATCAGCCAAGGTGCGCAACCGTCTGATCGTGTTGCTAGCCTTTTGAAGCAATTTGCTAAAGGTCCAGAAGCACTAGCGGCTGAAACAGCTAAATTAGTTGCTGCAACTGAGGCTAAGAAAGCCGCTGCTGATAAAGCAGAAGCTGAATCAGTAAAGGCTCAAGAAGTAGCCGAAGCTGAAGCAAAGAAAGCGGCTGCCGCCGAAGCCGCAGAAAAAGAAGTCCCTGCTGCTGAAGACGCGCCGGCTGCTGAAGAAGCGCCAGCTAAATAATTTACCGCACCTTATATAGCTGTAAATTAAGGTGTACGTAGAACTCGGCAAACTTGTCGGCGTATGGGGTGTTAAAGGTTGGGTTAAGCTCCACTCTTACACCCGTAACCGCGCCGATATAAGACGATATAAAACTTGGTATTTACAAAAGCCTGGTTCGAAAGGTGATCCGACGCCAATAGAGGTGTTGAATTGTCGAGAGCAAGGGCAAGGCATGGTCGCTCAGTTCGGTGATGTCAGCGATAGAGATCAAGCTATGGCCATGAGTGGTCAGGTGATTTTTGTTAAGCAAAGCGATTTGGCAGACTTACCCGAGGGTGAGTTCTATTGGCAGCAATTAATTGGCTTAACGGTCAAGAATGAGACAGTTACCATTGGTAAAGTCAGTTCCATTCTTGAAACCGGCGCCAATGACGTTTTGGTTTGTAAGAATGCTGTTGAGGGTAAAGCCGATGTGCTAATCCCGTATAACGATGACGTAGTATTAGAGATAGAGTTAGAAGCGGGAACCGTGTTGGTTGATTGGGATCCAGACTTCTTGCTTGAAGATTATGGGGCTTTTTAAGAATTTTCTAAACCAGAAAATTGGCTGAGGGCTCCTTAATGATTTGCTTGGTTTAAATTTAGGTGAAAGATAGGAAAATGGATCTACACGTTATATCAATTTTCCCAGACATGTTCAGTGCAATAACTGAACACGGCGTGATAGGCCGAGCGATCAAGAAAAATGTGTTGTCGCTGACTCTACACAACCCTCGGGACTATGCCGACGATAAACATAATACTGTCGACGGAAGACCTTTTGGCGGTGGCCCTGGCATGGTTATGATGCCTGAGCCAATGGTTAACGTTATTGAGGCTGCGAAGGCTCAAGCGAAACCCGGTGCTAAGGTTATTTACTTAAGCCCCCAAGGTAAGCGCTTTGATCACGCCGCTGCAAAAGAGTTCGCTGGACGTGATTCAGTGGTGTTCTTAGCGGGGCGATACGAAGGCATTGATGAGCGTGTACTCGAACGTCATGTCGATGAAGAATGGTCAATTGGTGACTTTGTGTTATCAGGTGGCGAATTACCGGCGATGGTGATGATTGATGCAATTGCTCGATTATTACCAGACAGCTTGGGTAACAGCGAATCAGCAGAACAAGATTCGTTTGCGCATGGCATTTTAGATTGCCCGCACTATGCGCGACCAGAGACGTACGCTGGTCAAAAAGTGCCAGATGTGTTGCTTAGTGGCAATCATCAGGCGATTGCGAAATGGCGCGAACAGCAGGCGCTAGGCCGTACTTGGGACAGGCGACCAGAATTGTTGGAAAAAATTGAACTGACAGACGAGCAACAATGTCTGTTAGATGAATATAGAAAAGAATTAAATATTAACTGAATGAATTTGATAGACGATACTTCCTCCAAGCAATAATGCGTTGAATAGTATAGTTGGAGCTTAAAATGACTAATTTGATTGATGAGATTAACAGCGAGCAACTGAATGCCGATATCCCAGACTTCGGTCCAGGTGATACAGTAATTGTGCAGGTAAAGATTAAAGAGGGCACTCGCGAGCGTCTTCAAGCCTACGAAGGTGTGGTAATAGCCAAGCGTAACCGCGGCCTACATTCAGCGTTTACGGTACGTAAAATTTCATACGGCGAAGGCGTTGAGCGTGTATTTCAAACTCACAGCCCGCTAATTGACTCTGTGACGGTTAAACGTCGCGGTGCGGTTCGTCGCGCTAAGTTGTATTACTTGCGTGAGCTTACTGGTCGTAAAGCACGTATTAGAGAGAAGCTATAATAAGCTGATCTTAGCGTCAAAATTAGAAGCCTCTGCGCAGAAATGCCAGAGGCTTTTTACGTACATGGATGTACGGTATGTAGAAATTGCAGGAGCAAATTTCTACGAATGTACATGGATGTGTCATATTTCGAAATTGCAGGAGCAAATTTCTACGAATGTACATGGATGTACGGTATGTAGAAATTGCAGGAGCAAATTTCTGACGACCTAATTAGCTTTCCAGATTGCTT
>JAESTB010000141.1 GCA_016763815.1 Arenicella sp. | reverse complement strand
CTGGCGGCCAGCGCCAACGTGTAGCAATCGCCAGAGCGTTAGTGAACAAGCCTGAGCTAGTTTTAGCGGATGAACCAACCGCTAACTTAGACAGCAATACTGGGATGCGCATTCTGGATTTAATGCGCAAGCTAAATCAAGTAGAAAAAACAGCCTTTGTTTTTTCTACACACGATCCGGATATTATTGATATGTGTGATCATGTTGTAAGAATGAAAAATGGCAGTATTTGTAATTAACATTTAGCTCCAATTAGTTATCTAACTCGCAAAGGATTAAAGCCATGAAGATAAATCAATTAGCAGTAGCCGTAGTCGGTTTGCTACTTTCTT
The DNA here is from genome assembly GCA_016763815.1 of Arenicella sp. Lineage (GTDB taxonomy): Bacteria > Pseudomonadota > Gammaproteobacteria > Arenicellales > Arenicellaceae > Arenicella. Next base: position 3,597 of record JAESTB010000141.1, on the reverse strand, counting down.
TTTACACGCTAGCTCAACAAGAAAGTCGGCCATTAAATAAAGCCAGTGATGAAGTTTTAAGTGTTGATGCAAATGCAATAGCTTCTCAAGAAATGGCCAATAACTTGGCAACCATTGATAGTTCAAAAGAGAAAAAATTTAGCAGAGAACAAGTTGAAGCGTTGGTCGAGCATATTGAAAATACAATGTTTCCAAAAACGGCCGTTTCTACTTACAAATTACAAAGCTTAAAGAATGAAAAAGTAATTAAGGAGTTTTCTTTTGAAATGTCGTTGGAAGATAATAAAAGTTTACTTCTAATGACATGGCCTGCACCTGCGAAACCTAAAGTGTTGCTGAAATCAGGCAAAGACCTTTGGATGTATTTTAGAGATGTAAAGCGTTCTATTCGTCTTTCTGCAAGAGATTCCTTTATGGGGACCGATGCAAATAACTATGACTTAATGGAGCTTAATTTACTCGATGACTATGAATTAGCGAGTTTCGAAGAAGTTACATTAAATGGTGAGACGATAATAAAAGCTGAAATGCTCGCTAAGAAAGGGACTGACGGTTATTCAAAAGTTATCAGCTGGATTTCTCCAATAGAAAAAAGAATGTTGAAAAATGAGTGCTTTTCTATCTCTGGCGCTAAAATAAAAACCATTGAATATAATGATCTGTTAAAAATTGATAATTACTCAGTTCCTGGAAGTGTATTAATTAGCAGTGCCGTTAGGAAGGATCGAACGACTCTACTAACAATCTCTAATGTTCGCCCTAAAGATGATATTGACGATCTAATTTTTACGCTTGGATACCTTGAGTCATTAGACTAAAAGAAAAACTTTCAATTAAAACATTAATTTTTGACAAAGAAATCACGGATGAAAACTATGACTTTAATTGGCATTGTCGGCGCAGGTGTTATGGGTGTAGATGTGGCGATAAATTGTGCCGCTTGTGGTTATCAAGTTGTACTAATGGACAAGTCGGCTGAGGTCATTGCTAAGGCTCAGTTAGAAATTCCTAAAAGGCTACGCAACTATAAAATGTTAAGCCCTGCATATAGAGAACTAGATGCCTCGCAGCTGTCCAGCTTAATCAATTTTACAACGGATATTAGTTCATTAAGTGACTGCCCATGGGTCATCGAAAATGTTACTGAAGATTGGGATACTAAAGCTTCCGTTTATAAGCAGCTTGATCAAATTTGTTCTGATCGTACCTACTATGCTGTCAACACTAGCTGCATTTCGATTACTAAAGTTGCCGCCTTAATGCAGTACCCAGAAAAAGTAATTGGAATGCATTTTATGAATCCAGCTCCAATAAAACGATGTGTTGAAGCGATAAGGGGCTTTCATACATCGGAAGATACGATTGACGCGGCTAAGGAATTCCTAAAGTCGCTAAAAAAACGAATGGTTCTTGTTAATGACATGCCTGGCTTTGTTGCTAATCGACTCTCGCATTTATTTATGAATGAAGCCGCGTTCTTAGTGCAAGACAATGTTGCAGATGCTGTAGCCATTGACTCTATTTTTAAAGAAGGTTATGGCCACGCTATGGGCCCACTCGAGACAGCAGATCTCATCGGCTTGGATACCGTTGTGAACTCTCTAAAAATTTTATACGAAAGCTTTCAAGACCCTAAATTCCGTTGTTGTCCATCACTACAAAAAATGGTTGATGCTGGCTTGCTGGGCAGAAAATCAGGCCAAGGCTTTTATAGCTATTAAGTGGGGATAAATAATGAATATTAAGCTTTCGGATCAAGGAAATATTAAGGGCGCTAACAAAAAAGGCGTTAAATGCATTGTCTGGGATTTAGACAATACGCTATGGGATGGTGTTCTCGCTGAAGGTGATGATGTCACACTCAAGTCAGGAATTGTTGATGTTATCAAAGGGCTAGATGAGCGCGGTATCGTTCAATCAATTGCCAGTAAAAACAATCATGATGACGTAATTAATACATTAAGACATTTTGAGCTTGATGAGTACTTTCTTTACCCGCAAATTAACTGGAATCCTAAATCCTCTTCGATAAAAATCATACAAGAAAAATTGAATATTGGGATCGATACTTTTGTCTTTCTTGATGACCAGCCATTTGAAAGAGATGAGGTCGCAGCGATTCATCCTGACGTAGAGTGTTTAGACGATAGGGCATATTTAACGCTCTTAGAAAAAGGTCGTATTGCTCATATCAAAACGTCAGATGATGCAAAAATGCGTCGTATTCGTTACTTAGAAGATATGAGCCGGCAAGGAGATGAGGCTGATTTTGAAGGCACGCCAGAGACCTTCTTAGCTCAGTTAGGTATGGTCTTTAAAATTAGTGAGGCAACTGAAGCCTGTCTGTTAAGAGCAGAAGAATTGACCGTTAGAACCAACCAGTTAAATTCAACTGGTGTTACCTACGATATAGAACAGTTGAACTTTTATATGAATTCTCCTGCTCATCGATTACTGGTGTGTGAATTAGACGACAAATATGGTTCCTACGGAACAATTGGCCTGGCCCTAATCGAAATTCAAGACGATGCCGATGTTATTGAATTACTACTAATGTCTTGCCGAACAGCGGCGCGTGGTGTTGGCAGCATATTGCTTAACTATTTAATGATGCAGGCAAAAAATCGTAACAATGTTTTAAGAGCCAATTTTCGAAGGACTGACCGCAACCGTCAAATGCTAGTAACTTACCAGTTAGCCAATTTTAGACAAATTAGTAAAACCAAAGATAACCATATTTTGTTTGAAAACGATCTTAGTATCATTTCAACTTACCCTGATTATATTCAAGTTATTAGCGAACTGTGATTTTGTCGAATAAAAATTTAATTAATAGGAAAACGCATGTCAGAAATAGCACAAAAAGATCGCAGTAAGTTGTATCACTTTATCGAAAGCAATATGACAATTTATGATGACGACATTGAGTTTGTCGACTCGACAAATATCTTTACCAGTGGTTTTGTGAGTTCAATTTTTGCCATGCGATTATTGAATTTCCTAGAAAACGAATTTTCTATTACCGTCCCGGATGAGGATATTGTCATAAGCAATTTTAGTTCGGTAAATAAAATGTGCGAAATGGTTTCACGTTTAAAAACGATCGAAGCTCATGCCTAAGCCAATATTACACCCCCTCGTAGAGCATGCACTTGAGTTTTCGGAGACTCATATTCGGCCCCATGCAAGTCAATTTGATCAAGACCGGTGTATTCCAAGAGAGTTGATTCAAAAAATGGCCAGTGCAGGATTTTTGGGTTCAATCCTACCGAAAGAATACGGCGGTCAAGGAATTAACCCTTTAGATTATGGTTATTTAACTCAAGCGATCGGTAAAGGTTGTAGCTCAGTACGAACCTTATTGACAGTACATACCAGCTTAGTTGGTGAAACGCTGGTGAAGCTAGGTACGCCAGCGCAAAAAAATTATTACCTTCCAGATATTACAAGTGGTAAAAAAATTGCCTGTTTTGCACTGTCTGAGCCTGCAGCCGGTTCCGATGCAGCCTCGATACAAACAAGCTACCAACGTCAAGGGGATAACTTTGTGATTGATGGCTGTAAACACTGGATTAGCTTTGCCGATATTGGCGATAT
>JAESTB010000140.1 GCA_016763815.1 Arenicella sp. | reverse complement strand
GAAAACGCGCGTCATATAGGTGTTTTGATAGGAATGTCAGGTCCTCACGGAATTATTAAAATTCATGACCTAAGAGACTGAGCACAACGAAAATAAGAATGCCATGATTTCTTCTCACACAAGCGCCCGTATTTTCTAGATATATGGTGGCAACTAACGTCCAAATTCGAATTTAAAAACCCACCCACTGTGAATATCGAGGCAAAGTACGGAGCCGAAAAGTATTACAAATGGTTAGAGTCCACCTGGAGATTGCATCAATTGTTTCTCGCGGTCGTACTTTACTTTTTCGGTGGTTGGGCGTTCGTAGTGTGGGGCATCTTTGTGCGAGTTGCTGTGAGTATTGTAGGCCATTGGTCAATAACATATTTTTGTCACAACCCCGGCCCTGGAAACTGGAGAGTTAAAAATGCTTCTGTCCAGGCTTCGAACATTCCCGGTTTAGAAATAATTACTTACGAAGAATGTCGGCATAATAATCACCACGCTTTCCCCGAGTCAGCTCGTATTGGGATTGAGCCAGGTCAGCATGACCCTGCTTGGAACTTTATTAGGTTTCTAGCTTATCTTGGATTAGCAAAAAATTTAGGAAAGCCACGAGATCCAGAACTAAGAGCTGACCTGCAAAGAGTTAGCTAACGAGGTGTTCCTAACGCTTCCGTTAACCTCCGTTTTCCGCTAGATGATTTCATCAATAGGGTTATTATTTTTAACTTAATAACCTTAATTAGTGAAAATCGATGTCAGAAAATAAATTTAGAGAGTTTCGAAACTTACACCTACGACAATCCCCGCTAGTATTAGTAAATATTTGGGATGCAGGCAGCGCGATAGTTGTTCAAGGTAATGGAGCCAGGGCTCTTGCCACTAGTAGCGCGTCCTTAGCATGGTCGAATGGCTACTCCGATGGGTGTGATCTTCCTTTAGATATATTGATGGACTCCGTCAGTCGTATTTTAAGGGTGAGCAAAGTGCCGCTTAGTATTGATATTGAAAATGGCTATAGCGACTCGCCAGATGAGGTTGCAAAACTAGTTAAGAATTTAGTCGATGAAGGTGTTTCAGGAGTAAACCTAGAGGACGGTGAAACCCCTCCTGAATTGCTTGTTGAGAAAATATTGGCTATTAAAGAGCGTTGTGGAGAAGGGGCCATTTTCATCAACGCTCGGACCGACGTTTACCTTCGAAAATTGGTTTCTGCCGAAACCCGTCTAAAGGAAGGCATAAGCCGATTAAACAACTATATTTCCTGCGGAGCAGATGGTGTGTTCGTTCCAGGTTTAACATCACTTGGCGATATGTCTAAATTATCAAGCTCGATTAGCGCGCCACTTAATGTCATGATTTCGAGTGACGTGGTCAATCTTGAAGAATTCACTGATGCCGGTGTGGCCCGTATTTCACTCGGCCCCGTCACATTTATAGATACTTACTCAACACTATCTAAAATTTCAGGAAAATCACTAAAAGCAAAACAACCACTAACCTTGTCCTACGACAATTTAAACCGGATGTGTCTTAATAATAAGTGACCGCTCGATCAAAAAAGGCGTTGACTGGGGACAGACAACGCCTCTTAAATCCCTGTTTTATTTATATAATGGTGGGCAACTTTACTGGTTCACCTCCTTTTTCTCTTTCTCAATTTGAGCTTCGATATCTTTGAGAAATTTTACTTCTTCGGCACTCAAAGCTGCTTTCTCGGCCTCGGTCATTTGAGAAAGTAACTTAGGTGCTATTTTTAGTTCGCCGGTTACCGGGTCTGTGTAGGTATTCAATCTTGAGTCATCTGCGGGTTGCGCTAAGGCAACTGCACTCGAGAGTGCCATCACCGCAGCGACGCTTGTTGTGAGAAGAATTTTACTTAAATGTTTAGTAGGGTTCATTTTTTTCCTCATTCATTAAATTATAAATCGCTGATTCACCGGCTCGGTTGTGTAGGGTAACGGGCCTTTCAATGAGTCAACGAGATAAATTGTAGGAATAAAAACGCGCACTACATTAAACTTAAAATGTCGGTAATTGATGTTTCACAAACCTTAAGCTGAGGTTAGAGATTAAATGATTGCAATGATCCGGTGAGACTGCCTATTCACTGACTTTTATCAACTTTTCTAGCGGTTAGATAAAGACCGTAATCTGCCACTTTCTTGCATTTTAGTAATAACAAAGAGAGTTAGATCACGTTTTAAAGGCATCTAAAACGTTGCTCTTAAAGTTTTCACCAATCGGTATTTCAATATCGCCAATCTCTACATCACTTTTTGTTAGGGCAGTGACCTTGGATTGATTGACGATATAAGAACGATGAGTACGTAAAAAACCAACCCCCAATTGCTCTTCAAAAGCACTAATCCCTTGCTTAATAATATGCGAACCGTTGTCAAGAAACACCTGCACATAGTCCTTTAGGCCTTGTACATAAAGAATCTGGTCTAGCTGTAACTTAACTTGCTTACGATCTTTGCGCACGAATATGTGCCGTGGAGGTGGATATTGAGCCGCATGTAAGCCTTGATCGATTGTATTTTTCACATCGCGATGAGATACCAAGAACCGTTCAATCGCTTGGAAAAAACGCGAAAACACAATCGGCTTTAGCAAGTAGTCAACGGCGTCTAAGTCGAAACCATCTAGCGCATAATCACGGTAGGCCGTGGTGAATATCGCCTTTGGCTTATTCAGCAAATTCTTATAAAAGTCGGTACCTTTCAACACCGGCATCTCAATATCCAAAAACATCAGATCAATATGATTATTCTTGAGCACATTACTCGCCTCAATCGCGCTAGCGCATGAGGCCACTAAATCGAAATCATCAAGCTGAGCAAGGTGCGATTCAATTAGTTCACGCGCCAGCTCTTCGTCGTCAACAATTAGACACTTAATTCGGCTCATGGAGTCTCTAAAATCAGTTGCGCAACATACTCATCATTACTATCCGTCGTCTCAAACCAGTGCGAATTTGGGTATCGCAGGTCTAACTGCTTACGCAAATTATTAAGCCCTACCTTATCTTGACCAATATTGGGTGACGCTGTCTTAGGCTTGGAATTACTAATTCTAACCATGATGCCGACTTCAGTCGTTTCTAATTGAATTACTACCTGTCCCTGATTCAGCTCTTCTTGCGTGCTGTGCTTACAGGCATTTTCTAATAAGGTTAACAGCAATAATG
>JAESTB010000139.1 GCA_016763815.1 Arenicella sp. | reverse complement strand
GTCTGAAAAAATGGCTAGTATGGTTGACCAGTTTGCCAGCAGTAGCACCGAAATGGCCAGCTTAGGCGATGCCTTTAATAGCGCCGTGATGATGTTTAGCGAGTCTAATAATTTGCTAATTGAAAATCTCAGTAATATTCAAACCTCACTTGAGCAATCGAACAGCCGTAGCGACGAGCAGCTAGCCTACTACGTGGCGCAAGCGCGCGAAATTATTGATCATAATTTGCTCTCACACAAACAGATCATAGACGCTATGAATGCTAGCTCGCATGGCCAAACTACGATGGCTAGGGCGGTTAGTTCGTGAACGAGTTCGATGAAGACGAGTCACACGCGCCACCGATATGGGCAATTTTTGGTGATCTAATGTCTGGCTTGGTCGGCGTGTTCGTACTGTTGCTGATCTGGGCGCTTGGGTTTCAGTTGGAACTAGCACAGTCTTTAAAAGTTGAAACAGTTAAACGACAGGCCGAGCAGCAACGTCGTATTGCGTTAGAGCAGGCCTTAGCTGACCCTTTGCAGAATGGTCGCGTAACGCTAGAAAATGGCCGAATCGCAATTAGTGGTAGTGTCTTGTTTTCGGTCAATTCAGATCAACTTCAGACTGAAGGACGTGTTTTATTGCGTAGCCTGGTAGCACCGTTACAACTGTTTTTAGGTGAGCGTGATCAGATGCTTATGATTAGCGGTTTTACCGATGACCGGCCTATTCGCGGTGATAACCTCAATTTTACTGATAATTGGGAGCTATCGGCACAACGTGCGCTGACGGTTACTCGAGTGCTGATCGAAGAAGGTTTGCCCGCTAGTATGGTTTTTGCAGCGGCTTTTGGTGCTCAGAGCCCAGTAGCGAGCAACAACGATGAAGTTGGGCGCTCTAAAAATCGGCGTGTTGAAATGGCGCCTGTGCCTAAAAATTCTCAAAACGATCAGTTTAAGCCCGCCTCATGAGCATTGCTCTAAGCAATACCTTGGACGCTAAACGATTAAAGCTTAAACAGGTGTTTGCCGATTTAAGTTCAGGCTACGTGAATAACTCAGCCCCGGTACGTTTCGACTATATTCAAAGCCTGTATCAAAGATTAAGTAGTCATCACAATGAGGCCAACGGTGAGTTGCTCGATAAAATTCAAATGAGCGCAGACGACTATATGGCCGATTTACGCAAGGCTCGCAGTGTCGCGGCAAATACGCTTGAGGAGGTTTCAGCTAATTTTCCGGCACAGACAGAGGCGGCAAAAGTCATGTTTGATCAATGTCAATTTAGACAGCTCGAGCAACTGAGTAATAGCTTGATTAAACAACAATCGGCCGACGCGAATATAGAGATGCTTCGTGACTTGACTAAAAGTATTAACCTGCAATTAGGCGAGAGCGATGGCGCCGACGACAACCAGCCGATGTCATTTGATAAAGTGCTCTATCAGCAAGAGCAAAACGCACGTCAAGTGCGGAGTGACTCGATGCCAGTCAGTTCTGACGGCAGTGGTGAGCAATTGGTGATGCAATCAATGAAACATTTTCGACAATCGATGAAGCATTTTAACATTGATAAAATCATCGCGCGTGCAATCGATGAAGGCCCCGAAAATCCAGGTCCACTAAATCCGCAAATGTTGGCGATTAGGTCATTGACACAGATGCGTGATTTATCTCCGACGTATCTGCGTCGTTTTGCTGGACACATTGAGGCATTACTCTGGTTAGAAAAAAATACGTCCAAATTGATTAACGCTAAAGTGAAAGTGGGCAAGAATTAGTAAATCAGTGACAGCAGGGGAGTCTAATCGAATGCGCTATTCGATTAAATTATAGAGCTTGCTTCGAGCAAGAATTAGTCTATTAGGACTATTGAGCATTTTTATACACAAGCATATTCTATTTAAGATGCATTGTTTTGCCGCCGTACCATGTGTCATGGCTGTTGGTCATCTCTGAATTATGCGATTTCGTGTCGGGATGGTAATAAATTGAGTGTATTTATCATAAAATATAGTTAGGTGATTCGGATGTTTTAGCGTGTGCTAAATTAGTAAATAGACAGTATAATAAGCCTATCTAAACTGAACCTGTAGGGGGTTGTTAGTCGATGGTAGGTTGATTTTTCTAGCTCTCGCGGGGCTAAAAAAAGGTACTTATTAAAGTGCTTGTTATAGTAATCGGGGTAAAAAAATAGAATGGGAAATAGAATTTCATTTAGTAGGGAAATGTCTGATTATTCCAGCTGCAATAGCCGAGAGGCCATGACGCGGTGTCGGCCAATTGATGCTATTAAATTAGCCGCTGTATTGGTCGCAGCAAGTTTATGTGTGGCACAGCCAGTGTCAGCGCAGTCAGGCACTGATGTTGAACGCTTGACTCAAAGCCTGTCTGAGAGAATCGAATTCGACGTCACTCGATACCAAATTATTGGTGAGAATCCATTAAGCGAGTCTAAGGCAAGATCGATTTTGTCACCGTATGTTGGCTCCAATCGTGGTATCGATGATATTGAGAGTGCTGCTAGCGCGCTCGAAGCCGAAATGATGGCTAAGGGTCTAAGTTTTTACAGAGTCTCGTTTCCACCGCAAGAACTTACTGATGGCGTGGTAGATCTGCTTATAACGCAGTACAGGATTGGCAATGTCAATGTAAAGGGCAATCGCTATTACAGCGAACGAAATATTCAATCCAGTTTGCCTCTATTGCGAAAGGGCGAATCGCCAAGCACTAAGGGTATCGCTCGCGCTTTACGGGTCGCCAATCAAAACTCGGCTAAACGTGTTCGCGTTACGTTAGCGCCTGGCGACGGAGCAAACGAAATTGACGCCAACATTGTTGTTAAAGATCAACAGCCATTGGTGTTAACCAGCTGGTTAAACAATACCGGCACCGACGCTTCAGGCGATTTCCGCGTTGGCGCTAGCATCACGCACCGCAATATTTTGGGGCTTGATCATAATGGTTCTCTAACTTTTATCACTTCTCCCGAGGGTGTTAGCGACGTGCAGCAAATTGCGGCCAGCTATCGCATACCCCTATACTCACTGGGGGGTAGCTTAAATTTTGTTGCTGTAAATTCAAATATTGATACCGGTGTTGTCGCTGGAGTCTTCGATGTGGCTGGCAAAGGCGAAATCTACGGCATTGGCTATTCGCATGTTTTATCGAGTATCGGTTCGTATAACCATGGGCTGCAACTTCAAGCCCAAGACAAGTTATTTGACAATGATGTCCAGTTTCAAGGTCGCCAAGTTCTAGAAGATGTTCGTAGCCGTCCGCTTGCCGCTACTTATCAAGCAAGCTGGGGCAACGGTAAAGGCTCTCAATGGTCGGGCATGATGTCGCTCACCAGTAACTTGAGTGGCGGCTCATTCAATAATGCTCGCTCTTATGCTGTCTCGCGATCTGGCGCGACTGATGATTGGAGTAAATTAAACCTCGGCGCCAATTATCAATACAAAGAAAAAGAATGGCTGTACACCGCCTCACTGAATATTTCCTTTTCTAGCGATCGTCTGATTACCGGTGAGCAGTTTGCGGTTGGCGGTGTTAGTAGCATTCGAGGCCTCGATGAGCGAGAGTTGCGCGGTGATGAAGGTTATCAGCTCAACTTGCAAGCATGGGCGCCACCGGTCTATAAAACCCTTAGGCCGGTCGCCTTTATTGATGTTGGGCATGTATCAAACAACGAGCCTGTTGAAGGCGAGTTTCGCTCAGAAGATGTTATGTCAGTTGGCGTATTACTTAACTGGAATCCGACCAATAAAATATCAGCGTCGGCAAGTTATGGTTACCTGATTGACGGGATCGATAGTGATAACGCAGTTGAAGGTTCGTCTGAAGATGGTGACGGCAAATTGCATTTTAATCTAACCTACCGATTCTAAAAGAGCTGAGACAACATTATGAAATTACATTATCTAGCGCTCAGTACTATTGTGATCAGCGTATTATTATCGTCGACCAGCTACGCGTCCAGCGGCACGGTTATTCTAGCTAAAGGTGTGGTAACCGCAACTGGAGCCAACAAGAGCAGCCGCGTACTCGCCAAGGGTGCGGCGATCGAAGAGGGCGATATTATCAACACTGCCAATAAGAGTTTCGCGGTGATTCGTATGCTCGACAACACCAAACTAACCCTCAAGCCAGGGACAACCATAGCGATTGGTAAGTTTAGCGTCGAGAAAGGCAAAGAAGAGGGGTGTATTAACCTTGTAAAGGGCGGTTTACGAACCGTTACTGGCCTGATTGGCAAACGCAGGCCTGACTCGTTTCAAGTCGACACGCCGATTGCCTCAATAGGCATTCGTGGAACCGACTTCATCACTCGTATTTGTGCCGGTGATGAATGTATTGCCGACGAGCAGGAACTTTCCTTCGGTGACTATGGTGAAACCGCAAAGTCGCAAAGTTCTGAGATAGCCGAACTGATCAACCAGCAATTGCCAGAAGGCTTGTATGGTAGTTGCGAAACTGGCTCGATTATCATGAGCCAATGTGCGGGTCAGTCAGAATCATTCGAATTAGGTAAGTGCCGAGTTAAGCAGCAGCAAGATTGCACTGAAGTTAGCTTGGGCGCCGGTGCGGCTGGTTATTCAAGTTTTAACCCGGTTGCGGAAGGTTCACCTCCCGCTGTCGCTAAGGCAGGCCCTATAGCTGCATTACCTCGCAAACCTATTGTTCTAGCGAGAACACCCAAAATTTTAAATAAAGACCCTTACTTTAAATTATCTGATTTAAGTGATGCAGAGCTTGAGAAAATCGATAAATTTCCAGATAACTTCGATACTAGTGGGCAATGTTCAATTTACGGAAGCTAGTCGAAATAATTTAATATTAGATCTGAACCATCTGATCCAACGGGCGAAAATATTATGCAACGATTTAAAAATGCACGTATAGCAAACACGGTTTTAGGCAGTGCTATTGGTGTTTTACTTGGGGTAGGGTCGGCATTTGGTAATCCTCTAGACCCGACTGTAATTGCTGGTACAGCAAACTTTGACACCGTGGGCTCCGAGCTCAATGTGACAAATAGCTCCGGCGCCATCATCGATTGGAATAGCTTTTCAATTGGTCAGGATGAAATCACTAGGTTTATTCAAGAGTCGTCATCGTCGGCGGTTTTGAATCGTGTGACCGGTGGCAACTTAAGTGAAATCTTAGGCGACCTGCAAAGTAATGGACGCGTCTTTCTGATCAACCAGAACGGCCTGATTGTTGGCGAAGGTGCGGTTATTGATACGGCGGGGTTTGTTGGTTCTACTCTTGATATTTCGAATCAATCCTTTATTTCTGGAGACTATTCGTTCAATGGCACCGGTGGAATAATAGAGAACCACGGTTTAATCCACGTTACTGGAAATGGTGACATAGCGTTGATTGCCACCTCAGTAGAAAACAGCGGCGTGTTACGAAGTGACAATGGCGATATTTTATTGGCCGCCGGTAAATCGGTATCACTGAGTTTTGACGATTTCCAAGATATTCGCTTTGAAGTACGAGCACCTGAAAACCAAGCCGTTAACCTCGGCGATATTATTGCGGGTGGTGGTAACGCATCGATACTTGGCGGACAGGTCTTGAACAGCGGTAATATTGAACTAGTTGAAAGCCCAGATGGGCGAATTTTCCTACAAGCCTTTGATACGGCGATTGTTAGCGGTAGCCTTAAATCAAATGGTGGTGACATCCATGTAGAAGGCCGACAACTTGAGCTAAGTAATGTAACCATCAATGCCGATAGTGATGGCGTAGCCGGCGATATTGGCTTGCTTGGTGATAACGTCGGCCTTTTCGCTGGCACTAAGGTAAGCGCAAGTGGCAATGG
>JAESTB010000138.1 GCA_016763815.1 Arenicella sp. | reverse complement strand
GATTGTTCTTTAAGAAATGTATCGAGCGAGTGATTACCAAAATATCGGTTTCTCTGAAGAACTCTTCATCAGGAAAAGCTTGGAAAGGAGATGCGTCACGAATAATGCGCAATGCCGAGTCATTCAAAATCTTGTGTGACGATGGGGTCAGAATTTCGATGTCATTGATCGTACCGTTACGATTTATTTCGACCGATACAATCAAGGTGCCATTTAGTTTATTGGCCATAATTTTGACCGGATAATTAGCGTTACCGACTTCAACTAGACGCTTTCTCCAAGTGTCTAAATATTCCGCCGCTCCATGCTCTTTAGTTGTTGGGGATAAAAACTCTTTTTTCGGGCGTTTGCCATAATCAAGTCGAGCTTGGGAGATTTTCGCTCGCAACCGTTCGACCTCAAGTTTGCGTGCATTAAAATTGAATTTATCTGGCCCTTTGGTGGCCTTTTTGTTTTCTAATATTGTTTCTTGAGGTGTTAGCCGACGAACACTAATTTCACCTTGCACGGCGGTGATTAGCTGGTCGGGCGTCAAGCTAGTTTGACGTTGTTGGTCGGCAACTTTCTGCATCGACTCGATTTTTGACGGCGTTACCGGCTTCCACTCTTGAGGTGATTCTGACTCTTGATCAAACTCTCCACCACCAGCGTTATTTGAGCTGGAAACGATTTCAGCCAGCTCAGATTTTTCATTGTTCGAAGAGTTTAATAACACCACGTCCAAGGTGTTATCAGTGCTAGGTCTAGAGGCAATATCTGGCAATTTAAAGGTAATGCCGAGAATGATGACAGCATGCAGCAATACCGAGAAAAACGCGGTTACGCTGAGTAAATCTTTTTGCGTGTAGGCACTCACTTGAGTAAATTAGCCTACAAGCTTTTGTTCAATCGCCTTGAGCAAATCTAACGCGATGTTAGTGCCATAGGCTTGATTGATTTCCATGATACAGGTGGGGCTAGTAACATTGATTTCAGTTAAACGATCGCCGATAACGTCTAAGCCTGCAAACATAATATTGCGCCTAACCAATTCGGGCCCAACAATCGATGCAATGTGTCGATCGGTCTCGCTAATGGCTTGTGCCACACCTCGGCCTCCGGCCGCAAGATTGCCCCGCGTCTCACCCTTGGCCGCTATGCGAGCCAAGACATAAGGGATAGGCTCACCGTTAACCATTAATATGCGCTTATCGCCGTCGACAATCTCCGGCATATAACGCTGAGCCATGGCATAGGTACTTTCATGCTTAGTCAGTGTTTCAATAATCACGCCGACATTGGGTGAACCTGCTTGTACCCGAAAGATTGATGCGCCGCCCATGCCATCAAGTGGTTTGACGATAATGTCATTATGCTTAGCTAAGAAAGCCCGAAAGTCACTACTTTTACGGGTAATGATGGTGTCTGGGCACACCTCTGGAAACCATGCGCAATAGGCTTTTTCGTTGCAGTCTCGCAGGGCCTTCGGCGAGTTAACCACGAGCGCGCCTTGCTGTTCGGCGAGCTCTAAAATATAAGTCGAGTAAACGAACTCCATATCAAACGGAGGGTCTTTGCGCATTAAAATGGCATCCAAATCACCGAGTTTGATACGACGGGTATCGGCTAGATCAAACCAGTGATCGGCATTTTGATATGCGGTAAGCGATCGAGCATCACCGTAAGCGATGCCGTTATCGATCGACAGATCGTTCATCTCTAAATACTCTACATCCCAGCCTAATAGCTGAGCCTGCCAGATCATCTCGAAAGTACTGTCTTTTTTAATATTGATGGAGCCGATAGGGTCCATTACTACGCCGATTTTCATACTTATTGAGTCTCAGGTTTGCGGTTGCTAATTTGGCCGCTATTAACTTCGGCTATGTTACCTCGAATGTGGGCGAAAGTAACTGACGAAAATGACTCGCTAAGCTGACATTATTGTAACCATCGACTATTGCTCATATTCAGCCACATGATAGCCTCTGTAATGTGAAATGATTTAGAAGGCGGCCGTTGTCCGCATCGGAGATAAGGGCAAATTATGATTGTAGTAAAAACAGAGCGCCTAATACTTCGCCAATGGCGTGCCGACGATAGACCTCTATTTGCCGCAATCAACGCCGACCCACAGGTAATGGAGTATTTCCCGAGCACGCTTTCGAGAGCGCAAAGCGATGCTCTGGTAGACCGGATCAGCAATGATATCAATGTGTCAGGATGGGGTTTTTGGGCTGCAGAGAGGGTCGATACGGCTGAATTTATTGGTTTTGTCGGTATGAATTATAGCGCAGACGGGCTGCCATTTGCGCCTTGCGTCGATATTGGTTGGCGCCTGGGCCGCCAACATTGGGGGCAGGGCTTTGCTACTGAAGCGGCACATGGCGCTATGGCCTACGGGTTTACTCACGCGAGCTTAGATCGGTTGGTGTCAATGACGCCGCTGGCAAATGCGGCTTCAGAGCGGGTTATGCAGAAGCTTGGGATGATTAAGCAACAGAAAACTTTTTTGCACCCTAAAGTAGCTCAAGGGCACTTATTGCAGGAGCACGTTTTGTATGAACTTAATCGTGATCAGTGGCGAAGCAAAGGATTGGGGAGGTCGTGAGTTAAGTTAAGAGCGGCGACTTAAAATATTAAACAGCGGCCAGCAAATACCGCCAATAAGAGCTGCGATGGTGATTAAGCTTATATTAAAACCCACAATCATCAAACAGAGTCCAGCTAAGGCTTCAGCACCAACGGCTCCATTAATAACTAAGTCTTTTCTAGAAAGTTCAGTATTAAAAAAAGCACGTATTATCAAGCCTGAAATTGCGCCAATTATGGCCGCGTAAAGTAACAACAATAAAGCGTCATAAACAATGGAAGTCATTATGATGTTTTTGCAATAAGTATTTGTTCAGGCTTCTATTAACGATGTTCACCAGTACCTCCTGCAAATCGACAGAGGTGTAAACATACGTTATACGGTTGACCTGCTGCCTGAGCGTATCGACCCATTGTACATGGCAAACTTCTTGCGCTGCCAAGAATTTAGCGGTCGCTGCGGCATTACATGCAAGGCTCGCAGGTAATCCTAGTGTTTGACAACCAACCAACTCAAGGGCTTGAATGCCCGCATTACTGCTTTGACACAGGAAGAAATTTCGCAGCGTCAAAAAGTGATAGATGACATAAATTCAGGAAACGATGAGTTCGAAAAAAACAGGAAAAATTACCAAGATACTATGCGTAATTCTCTGCCTTCGGAAAAACTTAAGCAAGATAAAATATTATGAAGTTGAGAGGGCTAAGTCTGAGCGTAATTCTGCTATAAAAATTTTCGCTGACTATGTCAGAAACAAAGGCTTTAATCTCAGTGAAAAGCAGAAAGTTCAAATTGATAAGCTACAAGAATTGCACTCAAATTCTAGTGTTGATATTCCTTTTGGAACTACGATTGTTGACTCCTCGTCACTTGGTTCAAAGAGAGCTATAATGGATATCTCTGAATCATTTAACACTGAGCTTATGTCTGTACCTAGCCCAGACCAATTGAGCGAACTTTAGAACTAACGCAGTTAAACTCAAATTTGATACTCAATTAATGTCTAAGGGCTTATGTGGGAAGACGGCTCTTTACATCGAAATAATCCAAGCCTCTCTCAAGTTCCCGATTATTCACTGACTATTTATGCTGCTGAGGTGTCCCAACACATAAATTGTGATCAACAAAAAATAACTTAGGGCAAGTTAATGCATCGACTACTAAAAAGAAACGGCGCCAAGATGGCCTTAGCGCTTGCTGTTGTATCTATGAGTATTAGCACCACGGCCTCTTTCGCCCAACAGGTTTCTAACACTTTTACCCAGCCCACTCGGGTTGAAAATCTAAGCCCGCAGACATTGACCAAAATCTTAGACCGATATCGGGGTAAGCCTTACGATAACTTTCGTCGATTCGTGCTTGATCTCTATCTGACTGGCAAACCAATGCTTACGCTGGAGCAGCATAATGCGATTGGAGATTTCGCCGCAAATAAACGTATAAGCCCAGCCGAGGCGTTCGTGGTTCATCGGCTTCTCGGTGTGTACACACGGCTAAAATATGGTGGTGAGGCGAGGAGAATGTTAGCAAAGCTGGTGTCGATACCAAGCTTTAGGCAAGACGGAGTTACGCAGCATAAAAACGTTAACTTCATTCGCTTAGAGAAAACTATCGCGGCCTATGCCAAAGAGTTCAAACTCAAGTATAAAAACATTGGCGGCCGAGTTTATGAAGTTAGTTTGCCAGGCAAGGGAGGAGTGCAAATTGGTTTACACGCTCATGGCGATGTGGTGCCAGTTAACCCCGATCTCTGGAGTCTTGAAGACGGAACTAAACTTGACCCGTTTAAAATGACCCAAGTTGGCAATAAACTTTACGGGCGCGGCACGCAAGATGATAAAAACGGTATTGTTGCTAGCATGATCGCGATGCGCATCATTAATGAAGAAAATATTACATTGTTCAATAGCTTCAAATTATTGATCGATACCACCGAAGAAACCACGTCGACCGCAATACCTTACTATTTTGAGCGGCATGCTAAGCCTAGCTATAATATTGCTTTGGACGGTAACTACCCGGTTATCATTGCTGAAAAAGGTTTTGGGGTTTTATTTGCACGGGTCCCAGTTCGGCGATCAAAGGGCGCCGGCAACCAGCTTGTTAGTGTTAGTGGTGGCTTAGCGGTAAATCAAATACCGACGGCGTCACAGGCCGTCATAGAGACTGTAAGGCCTGAGCGCTTAGCGTCGAGATTGAATGATTTAGCTGGCAAATTTGTAGATCACCATGGCGGCGACTTTACCGTTGTTGCTACACCACAGTCGGGCTCAGTCATTTTGACTGTAATTGGCGTATCGGCTCACTCTTCTGACCCAGGGTCTGGAGTTAACCCGGTGCCGCGAATGTTTCTGTTCATTCAGATCTTGAGTGAGGAGGGCTTAGTTGATAATAATCACATCACTTTAGCGGCTAATTTTATATCTGAGAACTTAGGCTTAGATTATTTTGGTAGTCAGCTAGGCGTCAATTTTAGCCACCCGTTTATGGGTCCACTTACCGCCGCCGTGACACAAGTAAGGCAAGACGATAAGGTACTCGAAGTTGCGATTAATTTTCGAATCCCGATTGGCAAACCGCTTGCTGAAATCGAAGCCCTAGTAATGAATAGGGTCGATCAGTGGAATGTGAATAACGGGGCCGTTGTGGGGTTTGAGTTCAAGGCTAAAGAAGCCATGTATCGTGATCCAGAAGGTCGCTGGTTAGGTGCGTTACTCGACATCGCCTCAGAAAACCTCGGTTTACCTCAAGAGTTTGGCTCATCTAGCGGCGGCACATCGGTACATTTTTTGCCCAACGGTATTCAATTTGGTTTGGCTCTGCCCAACGAAAAATACACCGGCCACAACGCCAATGAATTTAAAACTATTGATCAATTCTTGCTCGACTTACAAATAGTCACCGAGGCGATGATGAGGATCGGCCTCATGAGAAATTTAGATTAGCTAACTGAGACCTTTACGCGAATCAGAATTGAAATGAAAATGAGGTAAATTATGACTAGTTTTCTAACAAAGAGTAGGCGTATTTTAACCATTTCCACTCATTTATTGCTTGCTATGCAAGCAGGAAGAAGCACAGGACGCTGATAACAATTGCCAACACTATATTAAGCATAAAACCCTCGCGCATCATTTCTTTTATACTGACCTGCTCGGTGGCGTAGGCGATGGCATTTGGTGCCGTCGCTACCGGCAGCATGAATGCGCAAGAGGCTGAAATAGTCGCCGGAATCATTAATAACTCGATCGGGATATTGGTACTTGTTGCGGTGGCGGCCAGTATCGGCAGTACTAGGGTGGTAGTGGCTAAGTTTGAATTAACCTCAGTGAAGAATGTGACGCTCAAGCAAATTAATAGAATGACCAAGTAAATCGGTAGAGTCGCAACAACACCACTTAAGCCGCCGCCTATAAGCTCCGCCAAGCCACTTTCAAAGAACGCTTTAGCGATGGTAATTCCAGCACCGAACATCAGCAAAATTCCCCACGGAATGGTGGTTGCAGTTGGCCAGTCGAGCAAGCCTTCGCCTTTTTCGGAGCGAACTACAAACATTAACGTAGCACCCAACATCGCTACTGTTGCATCGCCAACACCGCTGGCGCCAACGACATTGGTCCAGCCGCCAAACGGCTGCGACCTGAAGATCCATAAAAACACAATCAGAGCAAACACCGAGATCACTCGTTTCTCGTCTTG
>JAESTB010000137.1 GCA_016763815.1 Arenicella sp. | reverse complement strand
TTGTGCAGCCATATGCGTCAGTGTTGAAATCTTCGTAACGAACCGCTGCTTGTAAAGTAAGGGCATCAGTTACGTCGGCTTCTAAATCAATATAAACAGCAACGTTGTCCTGTGTGTCGTTGGTGCTTTGAGTGAACCCACCGAAACCGTTTGAACTCGACGAAAAGCCTTGTCCAAATGGGTATGCTGATGTTGAGGCGGCCAGAGGACCAATTGCGAAAGACGCGGCGTCTCCCTGTTGAATATCGAACTCTTCTTCACGGTACTCAAAACCACCAGCGATGTTCAAGTCTGAGGCAAAACCCTCAACTGGAAGCGAGTAGTTCAAGTCGATATTAAAGTTAGTATCGGTCTGAGTGTAAGTGCCTGGGTTAAAAGCGGTTGGCGTGTTCGGGCCTAAGCTTGCATTGACTGTATTTCTGATAAAGAAAGCTACTTCGTTTTGACCGTAGCCATAGCTAACGTCATACGATAAGCCATTCGCTAGTTCGCCACGCAAACCTAACACTATGCTGGTGTCTTCAAGATCACCACCGAAGCGAGGAGTGAAGCCGCCAGGGAAGAGCTCGACGAATGAGAAACAGTTAGCATCGGCTGAAACTTGAGCTAAAACAGTTGGATCAGGTATTAAACCGCCGCCCGCTGTTAGTGGGATACCCGCTGGGCAATCACCAATGGTGTCGCCAGACAAATCACCAACCAACACCGATGACACTGCATTAGCAGCCGAACTTGCGGCTCCCGTTACTGGGTCAACATTCGGGCCTGCGAATACGCCACCACGATTAGTTGGGTTACGGTAGAAGAAACCGCCTTCTACGTTACGCTCAGCGTAGTTACCAAACGCATAACCTTCTATGTTTTCAGTGATCTTGAATGCTGAGTTGATGAATAATTTGATATCGTCGTTTACTTCCGGAGCGCCCCAGTACTGAACCGTTTCGGCCGTTTGCGTGTTTACATCTATACTTGCAACGGCGGTGTTGCCAGCGGCAATAAGTGCGGCTGCATCGTCACGTTGAACCGAGCGGAAGGTGCCGTCGCTCTCAGCAAACTCAGCCGAGATATTTAAGAAGCCATCTTCGCCAAGTGCAAAGCCTTGGTTCAGGCCGATGCGCATGTTGTCGCCGTCGCCTTCGTAGGTAGAGCCCCATTTAACTTCAATTGAACCACCTTCGGAGTTGTCTCGAAGTGTGAAGTTCATTACGCCAGCAATCGCATCGGCGCCGTATTGTGATGATGCACCATCACGTAGTACTTCAACTTGCTTTAAGCCAATTGTCGGGAATACGCCGATGTCTGGGCCGTGAGCGCCATCAGAGATGCCACCGCCTAAAAATGAGATAACCGCCGCACGGTGACGGCGCTTGCCGTTCATTAGTACTAGTGTGTTATCTGGAGACAGTCCACGCAGGTTTGCTGGGCGGACAATTGTTGCCGCATCAGAAATCGGCTGAGTGTTTACCTGGTAAGAAGGAACAACAGTTCGGATTAAATCTGAAATGTCTGTGCCGGCTTGATCTCTAAGATCGTTGGCGCTAATAACATCAACGGGTGCAATAGTGTCGGCGGCTGAGCGCGCTTTGCGACGCGTGCCGATAGTGATGATTTCTTCGATCACTTGTTCTGACTGTGCGAATGACGGTGTTGAAACCCCGCCAGTTGCAGCCATAGCGACAGCTACCGCTATCAATTTAGGTTGAAATATTCTCATAACTTGAAACTCTCCTGTGAATCTATACGACTCATTCTGTTGTTATCGTGGTTATTGCCGTGTTGTTTTTAATGCAATAACTGTAGGCCAGAGGCCACGACACTAATGTTACGCCGTTTTTTTGACGTCAACAAGTCGTAAATAAAGCAGAATAGACAGCTAGACATCAAAAAGGTGATCATTTTGATTAAAAGTCGGTCTCGTGCTTATAAACCGCATAAAATTTTGGTGGGCGTATGTTGCCTCCTTGGTTATGATGTTTAGCTGAAACACAACCAAGCACAATCAATAGGCGACTCATGACAAACCTTTCATCGACTCCTGAGGTCGAGCAACAAAGCATGCATTTAGGCATAGCATTACTTCCTATTTTAGTCCTGATATTGGCCCTTGGTTTCAATGTTTTATTCGTCTACGGCGATGACGCACTGAGTGGTTCGAGCCAGATGATAATCATCTTAGTCGCCGGATTCGCCGCGGCCATAGGTTTAGTTAGAGGCGTCTCGTGGAAGACCCAGCAAGCAAGCGTTGTCTCGACTATCGGTAATGCGATGCCGTCGATATTAATTCTTTTGTTAGTCGGGGCCTTGGCAGGTATCTGGTTGCTCTGCGGTACGGTTCCGGTATTGGTTTACTACGGGGTGAAATTATTAAACCCTACCATCTTCTTATTGGCCTGCTGTGTCGCTTGCGCTCTAACTTCCTTGGTAAGTGGCAGCTCGTGGTCAACCGCCGCGACTATCGGCGTGGCGATGGTTGGTATAGGTCGAGCGCTTGGCATTCCAGACGGCCTAATTGGCGGCGCCATTATTTCGGGTTCATACTTTGGCGATAAAATTTCGCCGTTGTCGGATACTACAAACCTAGCCGCCGCAGTAACTGAAACACCGCTGTTTGACCACATTCGGTACCTGTTGATGACGACTGGGCCATCAATGGTCATTAGTCTGATTT
Organism: Arenicella sp.; assembly: GCA_016763815.1. Taxonomy (GTDB): domain Bacteria; phylum Pseudomonadota; class Gammaproteobacteria; order Arenicellales; family Arenicellaceae; genus Arenicella. Next base: position 3,689 of record JAESTB010000137.1, on the reverse strand, counting down.
TATTTACTGTGATCGGCCTCAACCTAGATACATCGCAATCGGCGGTTGATGCGAGCTTAGTGCTAAACGCAATTGATGAGAAATTTAATGTCACATTATGGTTACTGTTACCGCCTGCGATTACCCTCGCTTTGATCATCAAGAAAATTGATGCGATTCCAGCGCTGTTTGTTGGTGTGCTCGCTGGCGTGGCGTGTGCGTTGATATTTCAGCAACCGTTACTTAATGAAATAGTTAACCAAGACTCGTACCCAATGTATCGATTGGTCATGGGCACGTTGTATGGCGGTGTCGATATTGTTACCGCCAACCCCCAGCTTAATGACTTATTTGGCTCTAAAGGGATGTACGGAATGCTTGGCACCGTATGGCTTATTTTGGCGGCCATGACTTTCGGTGGCGTGATGGAAGCATCTGGCATGATTCCACGAATTATGCAGTCGGTTAAGTCATTAGCGACTAATTTTTTCAGTCTGGTGGCCTGCACTACAGGCACGTGTATTGTTACTAATTTCAGTACCTCTGATCAATACATAGCCGTTGCTTTACCTGGTCGTATGTATGCCGGCCTTTACAAGGACATGGGTTATGCATCGGAAAACTTGAGTCGAACACTTGAGGATACCGGCACCGTCACCTCAGTACTGATTCCCTGGAATACCTGTGGCGCCTATCATGCAGCGGTACTGGGCATCGGCACCTTGACCTATTTGCCGTTCGCATTCTTCAATTTACTAAGTCCGATAATGACACTGCTATTTGCTTGGTTCATGATTAAGATTAAGCATATTGAGCCAAAGATTGATGCAGACCTTATCACTGCTAGCGCTAAGTGATTGAGTAATTAATAGCTGAATTTTAGTCGGCTGGCGAGATGAAAAAACCAATACTGGTAAACTTTGTATTGCTGTTCATAGCGGTGATTTGGGGTGTTGGTTTTGTACCTCAGAAACTGGGTATGCAGTACCTTGGGCCAGCGGCGTTCAATGCACTGCGCTTTGCCTTAGGGGCGCTAACCTTGGTGCCAGTAATGCTGTTAATGAAATCCGTGTCTCGGTCAGATTTCATCAACCAGCCAACCCTAGTGATGGCGTTTTTGTTAGGGTCGCTGCTATTTGGCGGCGCACTATTACAACAAATTGGTCTGCAATACACTTCAATTGCTAACGTCTCATTCATAACCGGCTTATATGTCATCGTGGTTCCATTGATAGGCTACTTTCTTGGCTATCGCTACGGTTTGATCGTTTGGGGCGGAGGCATTATCGCGGTGGCCGGTCTATACTTGATGACTAGTGGCGGGGACATGGGAAGTGTGAAAGGAGATTTGATTGCCATGGTTGGCGCGGTACTTTGGGCTATGCATTTGATGCTAATCGCCGAGAAGGCGGCGAAGTTTAATCAAATTGTATTGTCATTTTTTCAGTTTGTTTTCTGCGCACTACTTAGTCTTGTTGTGGCCGCACTCTACGAGTCAAAAATTTTACCGACAGAGGTTCGTGGTTACTTGTGGCCCTTGGTCAACGGCATCGTGGTAGTGGGAGCAGCTTACACCTTACAAGTCATTATTATGGATCATGCTGAGCCATTTTCCGCCGCGCTTATACTGTCTTTAGAGGCGGTGTTCGGTGCAATTGCTGGCTACTTATGGCTATCGGAACAACTCGGTTTGGCGGCCTTAGTAGGCGCGGCAATGATGTTACTCGGTTGTCTACTAGCGCAAGTGCCTAGCACCACGAAAAAAAGGCTGGAGCGCTAGAGAAAATCCGCAATGTTGTCGTTTTTACTAAATAGCTCTACGGGGCTGTCATCGATGTTGTCAGAATGGGGAAAGCTATAGTAGTTGGCTTGGCCTGATTGCGAGGTTGAGTTGAGCGATTCACCGAGGCTTAATTGCTTAATCGCCTGGACTATATTTACGCAACCAGCGCGATAGATATTGAGTACATTCCACAAATAGGAACGTTGATAATTTGCCTCGGTTGACGAGACAAGAATTATCGAGCCAGTGTCGATCTCGCTATCTTCAATAAAATGCAGTGTTGTGCCGATATGACGCTCTTTATTAAATAGACCCCAGTACGTAGCCATAACTCCTTGATACGCTGGTAGCGGACCCGAATGCAGATTAATAACGCCGAGCTTAGATGTATTGATAACCCGGTCTTTCAGTATTGTCATGTAGCGGATGCTCACCACCAATTCGGGCTTGGTATCGGCAAATTGTTGGTAATCAAGAGTGTTTACTTGGTTTAGCGCTTGAGCGCCAAACTCATCAAAGCTGATTAAGCTTTTCAGCCCGCAGAGTTGTCGTGATTCAAATTCAGCTAGCTCGGCGAGCTTCGGGTTTTTTATCTTTCTATTAGAGCCGTTTTTTCGGCTAAAAAACACGCTAATATCATGCTGCTTTAATGCGGGAAGAAGATAGTTTAAGGCTAATAAAGCCGGCAGGTCATGATTGACTAAAAACGTAATTCTCACTTCATAGCACCTAATTTTTATCTTCAGGTCTCAATTGCAGCGTCAGGCCTTTTATAAAATTTCGCAACACTTGATTACCACAGGCTCGATAGTTTTTTTGGTTTGGGCTTCTGAATAGCGCACCGAGTTCACTTTTAGACATGCTAGTGCCTCCTTGCTCTAAGGTGGACAGCATCCCATCTTCTTTAAACGACATTGCAATACGCAACTTTTTGAGCACGTCGTTTTTGCTCAGACGAAAATTATCAGCCCTGGTGGCTGGCTCTGGAGCGGGTTCACGCAAGCCTCGTTTTGACACAATCAGCCCGTCTAAAAAAGCCGCTAGTTCACCGTCACTACAGGCAACAAAGTCTTCGTCTTCGTCTTTGGCTAAGCGTTTCAGAAATGCGGCTTGTGTCATCTCGGCGCTAGAGCTTGGGTCGAGCTTAAAAAGCGCGACCGAATCTTTATTAGAAAAGTCGAAGGCGAAACGTAAGCGTCGAAGAATATCGTTATTGTTCATGATGAGAATTAGCTCGAGTCGATTAGCTCTGTTAAATGCGGTGAAGTTTTGGGGTGTTTGCTTGCATCTTATCGTTTGCTAAAACGACATAACGCAATTTCGCCAAATAAATTGGGCATGGTTTTTAAGCCTATGGTTTGTTTGCCATCGGCGCGCACGGCAATAGAGGACTCAATTTGAAAGCCCAGTTGGTCGCACAGCTGGTGAAAATCATTTAGCGTGCAAAGGTGAATATTGGGCGTGTCGTACCATTTATATGGTAGTTCATCGCTCACGGGCATACTCCCGCCAACGGCTATTTGCCAGCGGTTGCGCCAGTGGGCAAAGTTTGGGAAGGTGACGATGCCCTGACGCCCGACTCGCAACATCTCTTCGAGCAGGATTAGGGGTTTGCGCATCGATTGCAACGTCAATGACAAAATAACAGTGTCGAAAGAGTCCGAATCAAAATGGCCTAAGCCTTGGTCCAAGTTGAACTGGATGACGTTAATATCGTTATCAATGCATTGATCCATCATCGCCGGATTAAGTTCAACTCCATAGCCAGTGACGTTTTTACTACTTTGTAAGTGCTTTAGCAAGGAACCGTTGCCGCAGCCCAAATCTATTACCCTGCTGCCAGGTTCAACCCAGTCTGAAATTATTTGGTGATCATGCCGCGAAAGAGTCGAGGTGTTTAGCCGCTTAGACATGCTGAGGCTCACCC
>JAESTB010000136.1 GCA_016763815.1 Arenicella sp. | reverse complement strand
GTGGTCGGGATAAGGCTCATGCCGCACGCCCGCGCGCGCCTGAGGTCTTTGTGCGGCGCGTCGAGTATTGTTTGAGTATTGCTTAGATTGTGAATTGTGGTCATTGAGCCGTGACGAATGCCAAGCTTTTCATTGATCACTTTTACCACCGGCGCAAGGCAGTTAGTGGTGCATGAGGCGGCGGTTACAATTCGATGTTGTAGCGGGTCGTAACGCTCATGGTTGACGCCCATCACAATATTAACCACGCCGTCTTGCTTGATCGGCGCCGTGACTACGACGCGCTTTACTCCTTGATTGAAGTAAGCCTGCAGTGACTGTTTGTTTTTGAATTTTCCTGAAGCGTCGATTACCAAATCGCAGTTAGACCAGTCGGTGTCATTAATCGCGGTATTCTGAGTGAACGGTATAGCCTTGCCATTAATCGAGATGCTGCGGTCATCGTGGCTCGCTTGGCCGGCCCATTGTCCATGCACCGAGTCAAAATTAAGCAAGTGCGAAAATGTCGCTGGGTCACCCGATGGGTCGTTGATAGCGGTGAACTCGAAGTCTTGCCATTGAGATGCAATACGAAAGGTCAACCGGCCGATACGGCCAAAGCCATTGATACCTATTTTTGTGGTCATATTAGTTTACTTATTGGTGATAGTAAATCGACGATTAGCCGTCAATAACTGGCGGCAATGCCTGCTCCCAATGCGCTAGCAACATAGCGATACTCGCTCAGGACGGTCGCCCATATTATTTAAATTGCGAAGATTCTCAGCTAAGAAATCGGGGCAACTTTCTATGGTTGCGTTTAATAGTTCATTGGCCCAAACATCCAAGTCGTCACACAGGTGATAGTAGACCCATTGCCCTTGTTTTCTTGATGATAGTAAACCACCGCTTTTTAGTTGAGCTAGGTTGCGTGAAACCTTCGGTTGAATTTGCTCCAAGGCCTGCATTAGTTCACAGACACAAAGCTCTCCTTGGTCTTTGATAAGCAGAATGCATCGAAGCCGCGTATCGTCTGAAAGACATTTGAATAAGGTTAGTGGGTTCATGTGTTACCGCTATTGCACTATTTGTGTTGCGCTCAAAGGTATTCTATTTCATATATGAAAAACTGTATATATAAAAAATTGAATATTTGTTGGTGTGTTTATGGCTAGTCCATCAGCCACAAAAAAAGGCGCAAAAGAGCGCCTTTTTGATCCCATTGCTGAGAAAGTTAACTCTATAGAAGAGAAACTTATTTTTTGCCGTAACGACTCTTAAAGCGACCAACACGGCCTGCTGTGTCCATTACTTTCTGCTTGCCAGTATAAAATGGGTGGCACTCAGAACAAATTTCAACACGTAGGTCTTTGCCTAGCGTAGAACCTGTTTCAAATGTATTTCCGCATGCACAAGTTACTTTGATGTCACCGTACGCTGGATGGATGTCTGCTTTCATGATTTATTCCTAATATTAGAGATCGAATTCGTGATTTGGCGCGAATTCATGACTCAGGGCGAAAGAATATAGGGTAAAGGGTAGGCCAATTCAAGCCCAATTTGCTCAGAAAAGCCTAAATGAGATCTCCAGCGCACGATAAAGTGCCTGAGTTATGCCGAGAGCTGTTTTAGAGCAACGCTGAGGGCTGTTTTAGAGTAACGCTGAGGGCTCTAAATGCTAGGCGGTTTTGGGCAACTTGGTGTACAAGTTGCTAAGCGCGGCAAAATCAGCAACCTCAAGAGTCTCCGCTCGAGCGCCTGGGTCTATACCAAGTGACTCGATTTGTTCTGAGTCAATTGAGCCTTTAAGGTTGTTTCTAAGCGTTTTGCGACGCATGCTGAACGATTGCTTTACGGTTTTTTCAAAGTCAGTCTGGTTGTCTACTGGGAAAGGTATGGTGGTCAACGGCGTGAGCCGAGCAATCGCTGAATCAACCTTCGGGGCAGGAAAAAAGGCGGTCGGCGGTACTTTAAATAGATTTTCGATATGATAGCGCTGTTGCAACATCACCGATAGCCGACCATATTGTCGACTTCCCGGGCCAGACGCCATTCGCTCGACCACTTCTTTTTGCAGCATCACCACTTGGTGCTCTATGTGTTCGGCGTAGTGCATTAAATGAAACAACACCGGGCTTGAAATGTTGTAAGGTAAATTGCCGATCACCTTAATCTTACGGTCACTGGTGCTAATGATCTCGTGTAAATCAAAGCGCATAACGTCGGCGCCATGCACGGTTAGGTTTTTGATGGAGTTGGCTCTATCTTGCCAATGAACCACTAGGTCTCGATCAAATTCGATCAGATGAGTATGGCCCGCCTGCGGAATTATTAGATCTGTTAATGCCCCACGACCAGGGCCAATTTCTACTACGGCGTCGTTCTTTGTAATGCCCAGACTGGCAACAATTTTATTGATGATGTTCGGGTCTTGAAGAAAGTTTTGGCCAAGTGATTTGCGCGGTGCGGCGAATTTATTCATGTTGTTAATCTCGTTTGGCCTGTGCTGTTAATCTGAATTTCGCTTGGGCCGTTAATTTGCTTTCGCTTGGGCCATTTCACGTGCAACGTTTAGGGCGGTCAACAGGCTGCCGGTATCGGCTGTGCCAGTGCCAGCTAAGTCAAAAGCCGTGCCATGGTCAACCGAGGTTCGAATGATTGGTAAGCCTAGGGTAATATTAGCGGCACTACCAAAACCTTGTGACTTTAGTACCGGTAAACCTTGGTCGTGGTACATGGCGATTGCGACATCGGCGGTAGCTAAATATTTGGGGGTAAATAAAGTGTCGGCTGGCAGCGGCCCAACCACGTCGATGCCGTTAGCGATTAAGCTATTTAGCGCTGGCGTGATGACTTCAATTTCTTCCATGCCGAGGTGGCCGCCTTCTCCGGCGTGCGGATTAAGGCCGCAAACCAATAAGCGAGGCTTGGCAATGCCGTATTTCGAGCGCAGCTCGCGGTCAACAATCTCACAGATCTCAATCACCAACTCTTTGCTAATCGCCGCGCTTACATCTTTAAGAGGTAGATGTGTGGTGACCAAAGCGACTCTCAAGCTTGAGGTGGCCAATAGCATTACTGGTTTGTGCCCTCCGGTGCGCTCGGCTAGATACTCGGTGTGTCCAGAGAAGGCCAACCCTGCGTCGTTAATAATCCCTTTATGCAATGGGCCGGTGACCATTGCTGAGTAAGTGCCTGCTAGACAGCCATCGATAGCTAGGTTGAGCATGTTCATTACGCCGCTAACATTGGCCGTATCGGCATGCCCGCTAACCTTAATGTTGCTAATCGGCGTATCCAAAATATCGAGCCCACTGGGCATGCTAATACCAAGTTGTTGGGCGCGTTTTTCAAGCAGGCGCCGGTCGCCTATGACGACTAAATCGTCCACCGCATTCGATTGCGCTAACTGCAAAATCAATTCAGGCCCGATGCCAGCGGGCTCGCCAACGGTATAGGCTATTTTTTGTGAATCAGTCATTACGCTATTATAACGTGCTGAACCCCATATGCGGCTTTTTTGTCTCGTTAGTAGCCACGGGGTTTGGTAGAATCAAGGCTATTAAAAACTCTGTTCCAATCGATTAGTCATTAATATGAGCAATAAACCACTGCATGTCGTCATTCTAGCCGCTGGCAAGGGCCGCCGTATGCGTTCTGATCTGCCCAAAGTGTTGCATCAGATTGCCGGTAAAAGCTTGTTGGGCCATGTTGTCGACAGCGCATTGGAGCTAAAACCAGCGAAGATTCATGTTGTGGTCGGTCATGGTAAAGACCTAGTTATTGATAGCTTCGCCGAACACGCCTGCAACGATCGGCTAAATTGGGTTGAGCAGACCGAACAGTTGGGTACGGGCCATGCCGTATCCCAAGCACTGCCGTTTATTGATAGTGATAATAAAAGTGCAAACGTACTAATGCTAACCGCTGACGTGCCGCTAATTAGATCAAGCACCTTAAGCGCCATGGTAAGCGCAATGAGCAGTTCACCGTTGGCATTACTCACCGCTTTGGTTGACGATCCATTCGGTTTGGGGAGAATTACCCGTGATGAAAGCGGTGCGGTTAGCGGCATTGTCGAGCAAAAAGATGCGAACTCGGAGCAAAGTAAAATTAATGAGATTAACTCCGGCATCATTTGTGCCGACTTAGAGCAATTAAAAATCTGGCTAAGCCAAGTTAGCAGCGACAATGTACAGCAAGAATTCTATTTAACTGATGTTGTCGGATTGGCCTATGCCGCCGGTAACCCTATCGCTGCGCTGCACCCTGACAACAATGCTGAAGTGACCGGTATCAATAGTCGGCTGCAGTTGTCACAAGTTGAGCGAATGTTTCAAGCCGAGCAGGCTGAGCGGCTGATGAACGATGGTGTCACCATTATGGACCCGGCACGAATTGATCTTCGCGGAGACATTGACGTCGGTTCAGATAGCGTGATTGATGTTAACGTGGTGCTGCAAGGTAGGGTGCGAATTGGTCGAAACGTGTATATTGCGCCAAATTGTATAATTACTGATAGTATCTTGGCCGACAATGTTACGGTACACGCTAACACCGTGATCGAAGGCTCTGAATTAGGCGCTGAGGTAAACGTCGGGCCATTTGCTCGCCTACGCCCAGGTACTAAATTGGCTGACAAGGTGAAAATAGGCAATTTTGTCGAAACCAAAAATGCACAACTCGACGTTGGCGCGAAGGTTAATCATCTAAGCTATGTAGGCGACGCGACGGTTGGCCGCAATACAAATATCGGTGCTGGCGTAATTACTTGTAATTACGACGGCGCCAACAAACATAAAACAACCATTGGCAAAGATGTATTCGTTGGATCTAATAGTCAGTTGGTCGCTCCCGTCGAAATTGAAGACGGCGCGACCATCGGCGCAGGTTCTACCATTACTGCAAAGGTCGAGGCGAACAAGCTTGCGATCAGCCGTGGCAAACAAAGGCAAATTGATGGCTGGAAGCGACCGACCAAGGCACGCTAGTTAGGCAATTTCTTAGACTTAGGAAACACCATGTGTGGAATAGTAGGCGCGGTATCAAACCGCGATGTAACACCAACCCTGATTGATGGACTAAAACGTCTTGAGTACCGAGGCTATGACTCTGCCGGTTTGGTTGTGGTAGACGCCAATCACGAGCTAGACCTGCGCCGCAGCGTTGGCCGAGTTGTTAATCTTGAGAATATCTGTGATGGAGTCTCTGGCATGACTGGTGTGGCACACACTCGATGGGCCACTCATGGTCGCCCGGCCGAGAATAACGCTCACCCGCACACTAGCTCTTCGCAGGTTGCGGTGGTGCACAATGGCATCATCGAGAATCATAATGAGTTGCGTGCGGTGCAACAGGAACAGGGTTTTGCCTTTAGTTCCGAGACCGACACTGAAGTTATCGTGCATCAAATTGATTGGCACATGCAGCAAGGCCAAGGCTTATTGCAAGCAGTACAGACAACGGTCAAAGAGCTACAAGGCGCTTACGGCTTGGGAGTCGTGTCTAAGTATGAGCCAGATTTATTGGTTGCCGCTCGAAGCGGTTCACCATTACTGATCGGTTTAGGCGACGGTGAAAATTTTATTGCCTCAGACATGTCGGCGCTCATCCCCGTGTCTAAAAGGTATATGGTGATGGAAGACGGCGACATCGCTAAAATTACCCGCACTACCGTTGAGGTTTTCGATAGTACTGGTGCTGCGGTTGAGCGTGAAATACTTATCAGCACCTTGAGTGACGAAGAAACAGCGCTCGGTGGTTATGCTCACTACATGAAGAAAGAAATTCATGAACAAACCCGCGCCATCACCGCGACCTTAGAAGGGCGTCTTGGAGCAGACAGTGTTTTAGAGTTATCGTTCGGTGAGAATGCGCGCGAGATCTTCGATAAGACCAAAGAGATTAAAATTATTGCTTGCGGTACAAGCTACAACGCCGCCTCAGTGGCGCGTTATTGGTTTGAAGAGTTTGGCATTAAGTGTGATGTAGAGATTGCCAGCGAATATCGCTACCGCAAGCACGTGGTAAATGAAGGCACACTATTCCTCACCATCTCGCAATCGGGCGAAACACTCGACACGATGGCCGCCCTCGGGATGGCCAAAACCCTGGGTTACACCAATACCGTGTGCATTTGCAACGTACCCGAAAGCTCACTAGTGCGTGCCAGCGACCTAACCATTTTCACCCACGCGGGTCGCGAGATCGGAGTAGCCTCTACCAAGGCTTTTACAACTCAATTGGTAACGCTTTTGATGCTGGCGATATGCTTACGTCGTCGATGCATTGACGACGGTCAAAGCGGTGACGCATTGGAAGCCGACATTGTGCAAGAACTACGCAGCCTGCCGCAGCAAATTGACAATGCCTTAGACCTAGAAGACGACATCATTGCTATGTCAAAGCATTTTGCCAATAAGAATCACACCTTGTTTTTAGGTCGCGGAACACATTACCCGATTGCTGTTGAAGGCGCATTAAAGCTAAAAGAAATTTCTTATATTCACGCCGAAGCCTATGCGGCAGGCGAATTAAAGCACGGCCCGTTAGCATTAATTGATGAAGACATGCCCGTTGTTGCGGTAGCGCCAAATGACGAGTTACTCGAAAAATTAAAATCAAACCTCGAAGAAGTTCGAGCACGCGGCGGCAAGTTGTATGTGTTTGCCGATGCTGACTCGGGCCTTGAGTCAGACGACGAAACTATGGTGTTGAAAGTCGCCCCAGTGAATAATTATATCGCACCGGTGATCTACACAATTCCGTTACAATTGCTGGCTTATCACGTCGCGCTGATTAAAGGCACTGATATAGACAAGCCTCGCAATTTAGCCAAATCGGTCACGGTAGAATGAGTAATATTGGCTTGTTGATTTGACGATGCTCGTAATCGGTTTGTGAATGAAAATCGTAGTCACATAAAAAACGCGTCGAACACCGCGGGAGAGGCTGTGACAATAGGGCGTATCAATCGCAGCTACGAGAGTGATACTCTATCGTAGCTGCGATCTGCATAATTAGTGTTACAATAGTTGTACTGGCATCGCATAAGCACGACGTTGAGTATTAACTAGATAGCGTATAAAGTGAATTGTTGGTTAAACGAACAAGATCCTGATCAGCGTATGGGGGCATAATAAGGCGATATAATTGATCAAGAAAAATTATTCAAGGGAGTGAAGTCATCTGCTCTCTTTATACATTATTACGGAGATTTCGACAGTGAAAAAGTACACGATGATGGCCATAGCC
>JAESTB010000135.1 GCA_016763815.1 Arenicella sp. | reverse complement strand
GGATTAAAAAAAATGGCTGATGATTGTAAATCCGAAGGAGGTAAAGCGCTGACTCAGTTGGATCAAGTTGATCACAGTAATGCCTCCTCGAAAGGTACAAAATCAGCACAAAGTCTGGCACAACTTGAAGGCCAGCTCAGCGCCCGATTTGAACCAATTCAAGAATCGGAATTCATGAGTATTGAGTCTCAACATCAGATTCAAGCCGCGAAATTGGCGGGTCGTAAGGCATCGCCCATGGATTCAACCGAGGCCCAAAACTATGCTGATGACGCCAAGCAATACCTCAGGGAAAGAGTGATCAAAATCAAGCACATGCAAGGAGCACTCAATGGCCTAGATCTTAGTGGGGCCGACTTGCATGGACTGGATTTCCGTGGTTCAGATTTCACCGGCGTAATGCTGGAGTCAGCGAATCTCGCTAACTGCAATTCTTCGGGTGTTGCAATGAATGGAGCCATAATGACCTCTGCTAATTTGGAGGGCGCGGTGTTCGATAACTGCAGCTTTAGCGATGTAAACCTTTCGATGGTTAATGCACCGGGAGCGTCTTTTAGAAATTCAGAATTCAAGCAGGTCACTGCAATTAGGTCTAACTTTCGAGAGTGTGATTTTTCAAATTGTAGTCTCGAGGCTATCGCGTTGGTAGAGTGCAACCTAGATCAATGTTGTCTTGAAAGTAGCACTTTTCTCAACGTACAGTTTTGTAAGACCTCTATGCTATCGACCCAATGGCAGCTCGCTAGCCTAAAGCAAAGCATCTTTGTCGAAAGCCAATTAGTTCAAGCAAGTTTTTCTCAGGCAACCTTGGTTCGCTGTATTTTTCTGCAAGTAGACGCCAGTGGTAGCGACTTCAGCGGGAGTAACTTAGATCGCGTTCAATTCGGAGGCGCGACGCTATTTGATGACAGTGATTTTTCCAATATTACTGGAACAACAATTGGCTTTAGGTGTGTTGACCTGAGTGGTTGCTCATTTGTCAATGCGGCTATTAAGGAATCAGATTTTGGAAATTGTAAGCTAGTGAATGTCAATATGAACGGAGCAGGGTTTCTGCGTTGTATCTTTTCTGGCGCAAGGTTAGCCGAGATACATGCGGTCAAGTCCAATTTTATGGAGTCGCTGATGCGTAAGTCATGCTGGATTAACGCTGACCTTCGCCATAGCGAATTTTTCAGCGCCAATCTAAAAGAAAGCTCATTTAGTAACTGTGATCTACGGCACGCAAAAAATTTATCTCTACCAATAGGTGAGACCTTATGAATATGCGTGAAGTGCTCGATCAGATTGCTGCGAATAGGCCGATTGTTAATGCCGATTTCGCTGCGCTGGATTTAGTTAATGTTGATTTGAGTGGCGGTATATTCCATAACGCTGACTTCTCAGGGGCAAAGCTTTCAGGCCGTAATATGAATGGCTGTATGTTTGTTGATTCCAAATTTGATGGATGTGTTATTGCTAAACCCGAGTTTTCGAAAGTAAGCTTTACTAAGTGTGACATGCGTAAGATGCAGTGGAACCCGGGGGAATTGGAATGTGTAACCTTTGCTCAGTGCAGGCTTAATAGCAGCTGTTTCAATAATGTCTTGGTCGAGAAAAGTGTGTTCGTTGACTGTGATCTTATTGGCGTAGTGTTTTCGGAAAACAATTTCGATACTACCGTGTTGATGCAAAACAATATCGAAGGCGCTCACTTTAGTGGTGGCACTTTTCGTAATGTAGTTTGGGCTAAATCTGATTTCTCGTCATCTTTGATACAGATCAAGAAACTCGAACAAGTATTATTTGTTGGTAGCGTTATCAACGGTTGGGATATGCAATCGGCGGAAATACTTAGGTGTAATTTTGCTGAAAGTTCTTTGCGTAACATCAACTTTGTCAGCGCATCTATGAATCAGTGCATCTTTATAGACTCACAGCTATTTGCTTGCGATTTTCGGCAGTCGAATCTCGATCAAAGCATTTTTAGCAACGCAAATATCGTTAGCTGCGATTTTTCTGGAGCATCTATGGCATTCAGTAATTTTGCCAATGCAGCACTCGAGTCTAACTCGTTTAATGGCTGCCAACTCAGTGGCGCGAGCTTTGCAGGGGCATCGTTGACTGAATGTGATTTTAGCAATGCGAACATGGACCGGTCAAACCTTACTCTCACCAAGTTGGTTAACAGCGAATTTGGCTCGGTGAAGGCAAATTATGCCAACACTCAGATGATCACTTTGAGTAACACTAATCTAGGCGGTTTGGAAAGCGTTGAGGCGATGCCCGATTTACCAGGCAGAGAGGCCGCCGCACAACTCTTCAAGCAACGAGGACTTATATAAATGAATATTGTGAATCGTGTTAGTTATCTAAATAAAGATGTCGCCAATAACAGTAGCACTGTCATGACCGGGTGGGTAACTGACTCGAACGACGGGCAATACCTGATCGATGACGATACCTCTGCCCAAGCCGCCGATGGATTAGGGCTAGCGCTTATTAAGGGTGACTACGTTGCCTACTTGGCCACCGGCAATGGCAGCTTTGTAGTTTGTCTGCTCAAGGCTGCGCCAAGAGAAAGCATAGAACTTAGTTTTCCGTTTGCCCAGAGCCTCAAGCTTGTCGCTGATCATATTGAGTTGGTCGGACAGAAATCGATAAGTCTGAAATCTTTGCACAACCTTTCTTTCCTTGCTAGCAAAAACATAAAGCTCGCTTGTGAGAACCTATTTCAATCTGCGGCAGGTACGGTGGTTAATGTTATGAGCAATTGGGTTCAACAGTGCGACCAAGGCTCGATACAAGCTAGACAACTGTTACGCACCGATGCCGGTAGTCAAATTATTACTGCGTCTAAGGACCTACGACTTGATGCAGAACGCATAAACATGGGCTAATTATGTTTCAGAATACTTTCTTTCCAGCGACTCATTTCGCATTTCCAGATGTATGCAAAACGCCCACACCTGCGGGCCCGGTACCGATCCCGTACCCGAATATAGCGCTAACCAGTACCTCCACTCCTACGGTGTTCAATCAGTTTATTCAGGCGATGCCGATCCACAATCTTATGACTCAGGCTTTTGTCAGCAATGGCGATAACGCCGGTGTTGCGGGTGGTGTGGTCTCGAGTATGGTAATGGGGCCTGAAAAGCACATTATTGGAAGTTTTAAGGTATTTGCCTCAGCTATGCCTGTGGTTAAAATGCTCTCGCCAACAGAACAAAACGGCCCGTCGGGAAACATAATTGGGCTCACGGTAACGCCCAGTCAGGTCAAAGTTATGGTGCTGACATGAAGCACCTAATCGGTCGCCATAAATATACAAAATATTGCTATAGCGCTTTAGTCGTTTCTTTGTTTCTTGGGTTAAGCGCTTGCAAAGGTTTGCAAGGCTTGCTGCCACGTTATTCAGATAACCAAATTGAGGTCGTTCATGTCATCGCGGCTGACGATGTCAACCAATCAACCCCTGTAGCCGTCGACATTGTTTATATCTTTGAAGAGGCTTTGGTACCCCAGCTTAGAGGGTATACCGCACGTAAGTGGTTTGATGAAAAACGACAATTTCAACTTCAGTACCCTGATAAATTCGTGATATTTAGTTATGAGTTAGTGCCTGTTTCGCAAGCCACTCTGAAGCCGTCTAAAGAGAAGAGCCGTTTCTCTACGGCTTACCAGAAAGCCTTTAAAGTGATGGCATACGCCAATTATCTCACCGAAAGTGATGATTACACCTTAGATATTACTCCGTTCAAGCGACCGACAATCATACTCGGAAGCAAAAAAATCACTATATCAGAAGGTGGTTAGACATGATGACCCGAGTTGGAGAACTATTATGGACCTAGCAAAACAGCGCCAGTTTGCGGTGCAATGGCATGAAGGCATGTTGCTGTCACCGCAACATTTTCAGCAGGAACAGGTATATCGAGAAAATGAACGATTGCATGAACTGTCATTGACCACCCCCTATTTTTGGGGGCTTTATAGTCTGGATTTTGAACCGTCAGGAATACTTGAGGGTAAGCTTAAAATCCGCTCAGTCTACGGAATGATGCCAGATGGTTTAATCGCCAATTACAATGATGAAGTTGATCCTCCATTGGAGGTTGATCTGTCTAGTGTCGCTAGTTTGGATTCTGGTGGTACATTCTCATTGATACACCTAGTTGTTCCAATTCGGACAGAGAATGCTGCGTATCAACAAGCCGCTATACAACGTTTTGATTCGTTGCCAGGGTCTGTCGTGGTGGATGAAAATACAGGTGAAAATGGGGTCGAAGTTCACCGGCTCAGCCCTCGCTATAGTTTGTTCGTCGGTGATCTTCCGCCGAGCCGATATATTTCGATACCGCTGATGCGGATTAAAAGAGAAAGCGACGGAACGTTCAGAGCTACCGACTACGTGCCTCCTATTCGTCTATTTCGTTGCAAAGCGGTAAGAAGTGCTGAGTTGATGCTCACCAATTTTGAGCGAATGGTGCAGGCCATTCGCCAAAAAGCGATTCAATTGTCGGGCATTGCGGCGTCTAATTCTAGCGGCTTAAGCCATCAGGAACGCATAAATAAAAGAGAGATTTCGGCCTTGCTTGGTTCAGTGCTGCCATCTCTCGAGATGGTCCTTACCGCCGATGTGCACCCATTTTACGCCTATTCGACATTCTGCGATGCAATAGGTCGCTTAGCTCGTCTTACCGGTGAGCCGGTGCCACCTAGGCTTCCAGCTTATGATCACAACAACTTACATCATTGTTTTAATGCTATCTCTAGATTTTTGACTGACCTATTGGCCTCTATTAAGTCGCAATTTAGTTTATTGCGGTTCGATTTTGAGGATCGAAAATTCAGCATTGCATTACCCAAATCGAACTCAAGCAAGCTTTTAACGATAGAAATACGGTCTCGCAAAGGTCAGTCGGAAGCATCGTTGCGCGAGTTCATTAACGCCTCAAGAATCGTTAGCGAATCGCACTTTGCTAGGGTCAGCAGGGCTAGGCTATTAGGTGCTAAACGCCAATCTCTACCGACCCCTATGTTTGAATCGAGCGACGAGCATGAACGTATAGTCGTTCAGGTGTCTGTATCTGACCCCAATATTACTCTCGGCGAGCGATTGTTAATAATCAGTGCGAATAAGGATCCGAGCGGTGGCTATCCCAAATCAATCTGGTTGTATTCCAGCCATCAGGGCTGAGGGGCTGAAACCACTACACCATGAGCACACGGTCTGAATGGCAAGGCTTAGATACTGTAAAACTCTTTAAAGAGTTTTACAGTCACGTCTATGCGGTCAAAAATATGATTATGGTGGGTGTGATTGACTGGTCGCAGATAACCTCAGATGAAATTAAACCCGATACATCAGATCGCGAGAAGGCGCGGTATCTGGCCGCTTATCTAAAAGCGATGCTGAGCGACCAGATGGAGTATGTTTCGGCTAACACGAATGCTCTTGAGTTTGCTGCCTACAAGGAGGCCTGTTATCTGATGAGCGCGTTAGCCGACGAGATATTCTTAATACAAGTACAGTGGTTCGGCGCAGCCTATTGGAACAGTGTTTCTATCGAGTCAGGAGTGTTTTCTACCTGTTATGCCGGAGATGAGTACTACCGACGCCTTGGCGTGTTGATGCGCCGAGATGTGTTAACCCGCTTGGAAAAAAACTGGCGATGCTCTTCATTCTTTCACTTCAACTGGGTTTTCGTGGCCGATTGCGTGGCAATGAAAAACGGGTCGCCGAGCTGCGTAGCAGGCTTCTGCCAATGACGGGCTACCGAAGTAAGCTGAGATATATTTTTCCGTCTGCGTATGCCTTTGTTCGAAACCCTGTGATCGCGCAGAAACTTGAACCACTTTCACGCTGGAATAAAGTACTGTTCTTTTCGATAGTAGCCTATCTGTTAATCAGTAGCGGGATTTGGTGGTGGCTGACTAGCGGTTTTTCTCAGAGCATCATGAGCCTATGATGAACTGGCTGAAACAAGTTGCAAGCGAATTCTTTGGCTTGGTGGAGATTTACCCGGCGATTATTCTATTTTCGATTATCGTCGTGATCCTGATCGGCTTGCTGTGGATCTGGTTGAAGGTGCCAGCAGCGGTCAGTGTAGACACCGCTCCCAGTAAATGGTGGGTGAGGTTGTTTATATTTATCACCGGCATTCTTTTGTCATGCAAGAATTGGTGCCTTCATTTAGTTCAGCACTTATTTATTTCGTCGAGTGATATTTACGAGACACCGCTCTACCTGCAGTTTAAACCAGCTGACAATAAATCATTACTAAGTGTTATACCGCCAGGGCAGACGCGCCGCTACATTCCAGAATCTCTGCGTAAATTTTCAATGTGGTCGGCCGACGACGACTGGTACTTATTGCGGGATATGATATTAGTCGAGTTGTCGATAGACGTTACCGGCGATAATTCATCAGGCCAGACTGCAGAAGGAGCCGAGTCACCGAAGGGCGCACCGAGTTCATTACATCGGGTTATTGAGAAAATTTCGAGCAAGCGGCCTCAGCGGCCACTTGATGGAATTGTAGTGACAATCCCTGCGGCACTGATGGCCAATGACTCGTCAAAGGCATTGAACAACATGATTGAACGAACGGTACACGGGCTAGACCTTATTGATTCTGAAGTGCCATTCTCGTTGCCCGTCTACCTAATCGTTAGCCATTGTGAATCGATGACAGGCTTCAATGCATTCGCACACCAGAACTGGGAGCAACATCAACAGATTTTTGGCTGGTCTTCAGATATTGAATTTGGCCAAAAGTATAGGCGTAGCTCGATTCGCCGTGCGTTCAAGTTTATTCACGATGAAATCACCCGAAATCAGGTTGAACGCTCAGCTCGACGGGCTACTCTGGTTCAGGGCGATGAATACATGCTACTTGATCGAGAGGTTAGTAAGCTTGCGGCGGGCGCTGAACTAGTTTGTGAAAAGCTGTTCGATAATTCCAGCTATAAAAACGGTTTTTATTTTCGGGGCATTTACTTCGTCGGGCACAATCTCGAGGAAGAAAGTTTAGAGCGCTCTTCAGACAGTATATTTTTAGGTGAATTACTGGAGTCGAAAATTTCAGCTGAGGCTAACTTAGCGGTCCCTACAGGGCGTGGCGTACTCAGGCATAAGCATCTTCTTGATCGGTATAAACAGCTAAGCCTGATGCTTATTATATTATTGTTTTTATTGGGCGGGTTGAACCTGTGGACTCTTAAAGCTCAGATAGATGGGGTTAAAGAAGTGTTAATTGCGGACAAACGCTCTGTTCGAACTGGAGGCAATAGTTATGCGCAGGTACATAGCGTGCTTGACCAGCTCAGTGAAATTGACGCGCGACATTTTAACCGTATCGGCTTGCCAGTTTCATGGTTTGCGAATGTAAATGACGACCTCGCGCAAGTGATCTCAGATAAGCACCTGGAAGCGATTGTGTTTCCGGCAATGGAATGCAACCTCGGCATGCAATTTAGAACCTTGTTAAGGTATAAACCTCAGTTTTCCGACACTGGGGCAGCGAACGGATTTCAATGGATTTTTGCAGAAGCATGGCTTAATGAATTGGAATTTTTTCACGACAAACGACATTCATTCATCGATCTTTCAAAACCAACGGTCGGACAAAATTCCGGCATTTTAGAGAGATTTTCAGATCTCATTTACAGCGTGTATGGGGTAAAGCCTAGTGCTGGGTTTTTTCAGCGAAGTACCTTGTACGAGTTAGCAATGGAGCGGCTTGACTATCGATATCAGGCGATCAACGAGGGATGTCCCGACGGTTCTACTGGCGTTGATCAACCATCTTCTGCATTGTTCTGGGGCTCCGTGAATATTAGTTCGGCGCAATTTTACACCAAAATTCAGGAGTCTTCTCTTAGCCCGTCCGGAGCAATTCAAAATAGTGATTTTTTGAACCGCGAGAATGATCGGAACGTAACTATTAAGGCTGCAGAGAGTCTGCGAAACGATGGTATGGAGTTTGTGCAACTCGAGCGCTGGTTAGAATACCTCGAAGAAAAATGGCTGGGCGACGTGGCAAATGCCAATCCATGCAGTGATATGCGCAGGCGGTTATCAAAAATTCAGATTGCGTGGGACAATCATACTCAGGCTAGTACCGAGATCGCGGAACAGTCAATCGCGTTGTTTAGTCGTTCCTATTGCGAAGATGTGTTCTATAACCAGTTACTAAAGAACAGCTATACGCTTGTTTCTAAGCCCTTTATTCGCGATTCGCATGGGCGAGTTCAATTAAGCCCGGCCATGATCGCTTTTAGAGGAAACTACGGCAGTGTGCAAGGGCTCGCATTTATGTCGCTAGACACTTCGGATTTACCGACCAAGCAGGCTTCTACCGTTGTATGGGATCCGAACCGGCTGGTAAAGGCTCTTAGTTATTACCGTGAGTACGAAAGCTACGCTACGGCAAACTTCAATAGCGTGCCATTGGCGGCTCAAGAGCAGGCAAATGGAAACGCATATCAGTTGCAAAAGGCGATGCTTAAACAGTTGAGAAACGCGATTGTTTACGAAATAGAGTGGGCTAAACAGGGCCTAAGCAAGACCTCGTCTAGTAATGCGATTGTCAGTGCTGAGCAAAGCGTGTTAGATCGAGTAAGAAATTTTGACTCGGTAGTCGAGGGCTTTTATCAGCTTCACGAGATTCTAGCTCAGTTGGGTTTTGTTGCTGATAGCCAAGCGTGGGTAGAGTCTACGCGGGCTGCTACCTTGTCTGTCTTGCAGGCTGCTGATCAGTTGGCTATTGGTAGTCGCCTATACTTGCCCCAAGCTTCTGTAAACCGCAGCGCGACGGATATCTTACAAGCGCTTTACGGAATCAGCAGTGCCGCCGAATTGGAAACCTATTTGGCAAGCCAAAATGAACGGGCTAGCTATATTGCATACAACTACGCAGAGAGTCTGGTTACCTACTTAATCAATAGTGCTACCGGGTTGACTACCAGCCAACCGGCCCTAGAACAACGCTGGAAGGAGACACTGATCGAGTTGGATAAATACGCTCGTAAAGACCCTAATAACGCCCTGGCCAGGCTTGAGAATCAATTTTCGACTTCACTGACAAGCACGTTGTCCGACTGTCCATCACGGTTTATCGTAGCCGCCGGAGATGATATTTTTACTGCTGCCGAAGGCGATCTAACCTTATCCATTATGATATTTTGTAATCGTATAAAGGCTACTAATGCCACCGCACAATACGATGAGTTGCTTAAAGAGTTTGCCAGCAACCTTCAGGGGCGCTACCCGTTTACTGACAAAACAGCAGGAAGTACTCTTGAGTCAGCCGATGCCAGTCTCGTGGCCGTC
>JAESTB010000134.1 GCA_016763815.1 Arenicella sp. | reverse complement strand
TTCGATCGGCCTCGATCAAGTGATCAACCAATCATTCAATAGCAACGGTGAATCAGCTTCATTGCCTGGCAGCAACAATGAAATTAAATGGAGTTATGGGGCGCCATTAGAATTCTCAGCGCGGCTGGCTAGCACATCAACATACCAACTTAGCGGTTTGTCAGACGAAACGGTTCTGGTTTCTAACCCTAGCATAAGCTTTCGCGAGCGCGGCGCATGGGCGCTGTTAAAAATGCTCCAGCGATATCAAGTGTCACCAGGTTTACAACCAACTATTGCTAACCCTGGGTCTGTGATTTTGGAATTTCCGATAGACGTCAAACGAGTTGGTCTAAGTACGCAAGCCCCCGATATTACTCGGCCTCCACTCATTTCGAGTGTCTTTAAAATACCTGTTGGGCTTGATTTGTATGGCCTAAACCCTGAAACAAAACAAATTGAGTTATTGAAACTGCCCGATAACTTTCCTTTCTCCGCTCCGCCACTGTGAGGTAAACCGATGGATCAACCAATGCAAAAAATTGAACAAATTTTTCAACAACAAAATGGCTTTGAACTCGCCGACATGCTGCAACCCATTTCGGCTGATCAGCCGTCAGGGCTAAGCCTTCGCGATAGCGATGTTTATCAACGAATTCAGCAAGCAAGGCTTGAAGATGATAACTCGACACCGCGCGGCGTTTGGGCCTTTGATATGCGGCGCGCAGATTGGAACACAGTTTATGAATTGGCATCATCCGCGATTAGAGACCGCAGTAAAGATGTCCAGCTTGCGGTCTGGATGATGGAAGCACAATTGATGCGTACGGGCTTTGCTTCGATCGCTCCGAGTGTGCATCTTATTCAAGAGATGCTTGCTCATTACTGGGATGATATTCACCCGCAAATGGACGACGGCGACAGCGAACATAGGGTTAATATAATTAGTTGGATAAACAGTAAGCTTACCGTTGTTGTTAAGCAGATACGAATTACTGACCGGCCTGACACAGAAACTCAATATAGTTGGTCTGACTGGGAGATGGCGATGCGTAATAATCAAATGATCAACGCTCACCCTGAAGCGAACGACCTAAAAGACGAAATCGACGTTAACACTGTGGTGCTTAATATTAATCAAACATCGGTAGATTTTTATAAACAGTTGTATGAAGACCTCGAATTGGCTCTTCTTTCAATAGATAGTTTGACTGCGTACTTGGATAACAAGCTCGGTAAGGAATCACCCAGTCTAGGCGTAATTTCGGGCTTGCTCGAAGAAATCGCCGGCCTCGCTTATCACCAGTTGGAACAGCGCGGTCAGTTGCCAGCGACAGAAGATGCAGACGACATGGGTGAGATATTACTGCAACAAACGACTCATGTGGAAAACGACACGATAGACGGCGACACCGTACAGAATCGGCATGATGCGTATTCAGCGCTGCGCAACATTGCCGATTACTTGGTGGTTGATGACCCACATAGCCCGGCGCCTTATTTGATTTATAAAGCGATTGAATGGGGGCGTATGAACGCGGGCCAATTGTATAGTGAGCTGTTTGTCGAA
Organism: Arenicella sp.; assembly: GCA_016763815.1. Lineage (GTDB taxonomy): Bacteria > Pseudomonadota > Gammaproteobacteria > Arenicellales > Arenicellaceae > Arenicella. The sequence goes on along the minus strand of JAESTB010000134.1, from coordinate 3,160 downwards.
CAACAAGGCCAACTCAATATTTTTGATATGTTAGGCGTCGAACCGAGTCCGCAAGAGTCGCAGCCCAGATGAGTATTAAGGAGGCGGAAATTTCCATCAATGCTAAGCAAGATCTAAGGTGATGAGGATGAAAGAAACGCAGGTAATTTACCGCGCAGAAAAAATCGACGACTGTGATAGGGCGTTTGTATCAGGCACTCCATTTGAGAAGCATTATCTGTGGGATGAAATAGACACCGCACATCAAATATTGGACGCCGATCAGGATGCTCTTCTAAAAGCCGAGGTAGAGAGCCCAAGCGTGGCTGCGAACAATGCGCAATCTATCGCGATTGGCTGGCGAAGTTTACACGCGAATGGCGCCTTGACCCCTAATCAGCCATGCTATTTACTAGAACTGGAGGCCGCTAACGGCCGCTTTGCCAGCCTCTTACTAACGCAACTGCAGTCAATATTATCGCCACAGGAGTGGGCTCTATTTAAACCACGCTACTTGCTAGCAGATAGTAGAGCAGAGCGAGTTTCAGAGTGCTGGCAGCACTCTACATTGCGGCCCTGGATCGAACAAGGGCATCTCGAGCCAGTTGAGTATGACGCGCGAAAACAGAGGTTTATCAATTTAAAAAGTCGGCGCTTGATATTGGCTGCAAATAGCATCGCAAACCCATTAGTGGTTATCGCTAACGGTGTATTTAGCGGTATGCGTCAATCACTGCACCATGTTCATTATGGCAAGTGTTTTAGTGCGCAACTCAAGGACGCCGTGGCGACCAAGGACTCAACCTTAGATGCCACTATTGAACGAACGCAAAAGTACGATACGCAAGAGGGCGAAAGTGAGCGTGGAGCCTATGATTATCTGTGGAATGAGGAGCAAGCCCCGCATTTTGGTCACCCCTTGTTACCGCGATACACAGAGCGATTGGATAGCGGTTTAGTGCTAATACCTCAGCAGATGTTTGAGGTAATTGGGCGGCTTACTAATCTTACTACTAACGGTACCTTATTACTCTCGAACGACCGAGGCTTTTTTGGTGAACGCCGTTTGCGAGAACAATCGATACCAGAGATGGGGCCGTACACTAGATACTTCTTACCCATTAATGGGCACGCCTTAAGCTGGCATATTGAGTCATTGGGCGGCAATGTGACTCATTATCAGAGTGCCAACGACTGTCCTCTTCACTCATTGATGTGGTGTCCAGCAAGTAAGGCGTCCGCGCAATTGGATAGCGGCGATCTTGTGAAAAATATCACCTACAACACCGATGCGATCGTAAGGCGAATGTGCCAGTTGTCGTGTCAGTCGAATGAGTTAATTACCGCCGATCAACTAATGAGTTTGCTACAGCTCAGCGATTACGATCATCATATTTTATTTACACATATGGGCTGTTTGTTTGATTCACTGGCGCAGCTAGATGCATCCCAACGTATTAGTTGGCGCGATACTGTCACTACTATTTGGCGACAATACTATCTGTTCAAAGGCGACGCTCAATTACTTCGCGATTTCGGTTTGTTGTCTATGCGTCTCGGAGCCTGGGATGTTGCAAAGCAGTGTTTATCTTATGTAATCAATCAGTTGCCTAATGACATTGAAAGTAGATACTATCTGGCCCTATGTCTTTTACATCTGGGCGAACGTGATGCGGTAGAGCGACAATTACTTAAATGCCTTGAGGTAAACGCAGGGTATGAAGCCGCTATTGATTTGATGAGTCAGCTCGGCGACTGGCGTACATATTGTCAGAAAGACCACTGTTATGAACCTAATTTAGGTAGGGATCATGAGTTAAGTCTACATCCTCTTGCGGGGCACTATGCTGAGGAATTCCTCTATCAATATCGTGACCCGTCTATCGCGGTTATGGCGTCATTACCAGATTTTGATAGCGTGGATGAGTTTGAAGAATGGCGTCAGCAACAAGAACGAACAAGTGATCGAGGCCTGTATGCCGTTGTGCATCGTGAACATGGCTTGCTCGGAGTCGTATCGTTACGTTGGTATCAAGGTGCTGCATTTTTCTACTTTTGGATAGGTGCAGATTATCAAGGACAAGGGTATGGGCAGCGGGCGGCGAAAATATTGTTTTCTATGGCAGAGCAAACTTTAGGTATTTGTCGTATTTACACGTATGCTTTTGACGATAACTCACGTTCATTTTCGGCACTAAATGAATTGGGCTTTCAGCCACTACCGTTTAAGGCAAAAGAGCCAGATGATGCGTATAGGTTTTTCTCGACTACCCGAGAGCCCTCGTCAGTACAATATGGTTCATTGACAAGCCTTCTCTCAGGCATCGAATCACCGATTGAATTACTGAGTAATGGCGAACATCTAGTCGCTCTGGGGGTGGGCAATGAATAATGAAAATAGATTCGCAGCTCTGCAATCGCTCAGGGGCCGGACACCTCCTAAAATACCTAAACGGAAAACTCCAACAACAAAAAAACCCAGTTTTTCAGGCACATATCACCCGCAGATGCTTGGCGATATGCGTAAAGAATTTAGAAAACTATATCCAGACCATAACGTTAGAGACACTGTTACACGCGAAATGGAAGGGCGTGCAATCAAGCGAGTAGGAAAAGCTCGCGAAGACCATTCAATCATCCAGCGGGGTCGTAATATGCAATACGGCCATTTGTCTCCAGAAGAGTTACTACAGAAACATCCGAGTGCCTTTTTGCGTAGACATACCATTAGAGCCGGGTCGGCTTTAGTGCAAGGTTCAGAAGATCCACTGCGAAAAAGCAACGGGTTTAACCAACGAGCAAGCCATGAACGTGCATTTAATTTGGTGAAGGTAGCCGGAAACGCTTTTAGCAATATGCGGACTGATGGGAACAGCAAAATTATTGGTGACGACGGACACACACGCGAGCGAGTGAACGATTTTAGCTTGATGCTCGGTAGTAATAGGCAGATGGCCGAAGACGGCCTGGGCGGTGCGATTAGTATAGGCCCGAGTTTCAACGGGGGATTCATGCCAATGATGCAGGCAAATTACGGGCGTCTCAATTCTGCGCCTAGCGCGAAGAATGTCGATCAATACAAGAGCGGAAATTTGTCTATTGAAAGCCTTGCTAGTTCTAAGCCGGTGTTTACCACTGAGTTGACAGGTTGTTCAATAGTCCGTACAGCTACAGCTTTATC
>JAESTB010000133.1 GCA_016763815.1 Arenicella sp. | reverse complement strand
GCCGCTAAAGCTTAGCCCGTTTACCGTTGTCGTGTTCATAGCCTTTCAATCTTTCGACGCGGTGTTGTAGTGATCGACGCTGCGCGGTTTCCATTTCTTGCTGGTTTTGCTGTTTAATCTTACTGCGTTTACCTGTCACAAAATCTAACAGCCCCTGTTAAAGCGGGCTTGACTGCGGCGGCGCAGTTGCGCTAGGTCATCCCCTGGGTATGTCGGGATCACGCTTAGTGACCACAGCGATCAACCAATTACACAAAACCAATGGGCGTTACGCCATTTGTATGATGTGTATCGGCGTTGGTCAGGGAATTGCCACAGTCATAGAAAAAGTTTGATGGATGAGAGTTCAGTAATATTGGCGCGAAACGCCATTCTTATTCGAATCATTATTACGGCTCTAAATGCCGTCAATGAAAATAATTAGTTTATGCTTAAACTAACTTGACCAAGCCATATGGTTTATGTATAAACTATATGGCTTGCAGTAATGAAGGTGTTAGTGGATTTGGATAAAACCAATTCCTAATTAAGTAAAACAAATAAAACATTAGGTTTATTGTTTGATAAAAAATGAGGATCAGAGGAATGCAGAATAAAAAAATTGCCATAGCGGTTGCGGTAGTTACTTCTTGTATGGGAGTAGCAACGACAAATGCTCAAGAATCATCAAGTAGTTCTTTAGCGTTGGAAGAAATAGTGGTGACCGCACAAAGGCGAGAACAATCAGCACAAGAAGTACCCTTAAGTGTGTCGGCTTTTAGCGCCGAGATGCTTGAGAAATCGAATATCACTGAAGCCAAAGACTTTCTGTCACTGTCACCGAATGTTGGTTTTACTGAAGATGGTCAAGCGGGCAGTCACAGCGTTTCTATCAGTATACGCGGCGTTAGTGGCATTACCGCAGACACACAGGCGACCGCCGCGTCTGTTGGCTACTATGTTGACGATTTAAACGTTGGCGTAACCGCCAGTGGCAATGTCAATCCACAGTTACAAGACCTGGAACGTATCGAGGTCTTGCGCGGACCACAAGGTACTTACTTTGGCCGCAATGCCCTTGGGGGTGCGGTTAATGTTACGACCAATAAGCCCAATGATGAGCAATACAGTGAAATTAGTGTCAGCACCGACAATCAGAATAGTCTAGGCGTTGAAGGCATTGTAAATATACCCGTCAGTGACACATTTATGCTAAGAGGCGTTGCTGCATTTGAAGAATCAGATGGCCCGGTAGAAAATGTTAACCCTAACTCCAACAACGATACTGAGTTTACATACTTTAGAGGCTCAGCACGATGGTTGGCCAGTGACAGTGTGACCGCAGATTTCTCTCTAAGCTATACCGATGAAGATGAAGGCGGAGATATTTCCGTACCCTCTGGTGTTATCGACCTGGATACCAACGGGATTTTTGGACTAAGTAGTGGGTTTGATGACTTGTTGGGGTTTTTTCCACAGAATCAGGAACGAGTGAATCACGACCTCGTAGAGAATAACGACAACACGGCGACTATCTATAATCTGCGAGTGGCCAAGGCTTTTAATAATATGACGCTGACGTCTATTACTGGTTATGTTGATAGCGAAGCTCAGCGTGCATTTGACCAAGATAATATAAGTGCGGATGTTATTCGGCGTTTCAATACAGCTGATGCGGATTCGTTCACTCAGGAATTTCGCTTAGCTTCTGCTAGCGGAGAGGGGGTTGAATGGACCGCCGGCGTGTATTACGCAAATGACGAAATCGACCGCTTTAATTCGATTCAGGCGGGTGCTGGAGGTACTTTCGTCGATCCACGATCAGGCGACACGTTCCAGTTATTGCCACCAATACCAGCGGGTTTTCGAATCAATGAAAATAATTTCAAATTCGAAGCTGAGAGTTTTGCCGTTTTTGGCGAGGCAACTTGGAGTTTAAATGACGCTTGGTCTGTTACCGCAGGTGGACGATATACCAAGGACGAGATAACGACCTCTGCGTTTGATGTGGTTGCCTTTGAAGGCTCAGTGCCGGATGCCAGTGGCACGGAAGATTTTACTAACTTCTCACCCAAATTAGCGGTGCGGTATATACCCAATGGCGACTTAACTTTATACGCTACTTATTCAGAAGGCTATAAAGCAGGTGGTATTGATGCTAATAACGGTATTACCACAGATTATGATGAAGAGGCGTTAACCAGCTTCGAGGTTGGCTTCAAGTCTACTCTCGCTGGCGGGCGAATTACTCTTTCCGGTGCGATATTCTCACTCGATTGGGATGATCTGCAAGTACAAACTAATTTTTTGCAGGACCCTACGGATATTAGTTCTGCGATTAGTCGAACTGTCAATGCGGCTACCGCAAGTAGTGAAGGTGCCGAGATTGAATTCTTGGCGTTAGTATCTGAAGGGTTTACCTGGGGAATTAATGCCGGCTACATTGATGCATCTTATGGGTCTTTCCCAAATGTTAACTTAGCGGGCGGTAATGTAGCCGATCTTACTGGTTTGGATCTACCGAAAACGCCTGATTTTACCTTTGGTACAATACTGGACTACACCACCAATATTGGCGCTAACGATACCGAAGGTTTTGTTCGTTTTGAATGGAGCTACCGCTCAGACTCGAGGGGCGATCTTGAGGGAGTAGCGGCAACCCAGCTTGGATTGCCTGACTTCCCATACAATATTCCTTCTTATGATGTAGCCAATCTTCGCTTTGGAATAAGAAATACAAAATGGCGGGTGAATGCCTTCATCGAAAACCTGTTTGAAGAGGATTATTATACCGGCACCTCAGATAACTTTGGTCTGGCTGGTATTCGTCTGCGTCCTCACCCACGTGTTTACGGAGTGAAAGTAACGTATGTCTTTGGGCAATAATTTACTTATTTACTAATCGAGTATAACCGTTACTGGGCACATTCTTGGTAAAACGAATGTGCCCTTTTTTACCTAATTATCAGTTACAGATAGGCGGTGTATGTTAGTCGTATTAATTACTGGGTGTAGTAGTGGTTTTGGAGAATTAACCGCGATCGAATTTGCAAAAACGGGTGCTCGTGTATTCGCTTCAATGCGTAATCCCTCCGCGATCAGCGATCGCTTGCTAACACTGGCGGATGAAAATCCACTATTCGAGGTGATTCCATTAGATGTTTGTGATCGAATATCCGTTGATGCTGCTGTACAACACGTATTGAACCAAGTAGGCCGTATAGATGTTCTGATAAATAATGCGGGCATTGTATTAACTGATTTTGTTGACGATATGCCAGAAGATCATTTTCGTCAGATAATGGAGACAAACTTCTTCGGCCCATTATTGCTTACCAAGGCGGTATTGCCGACGATGGTAAAACAAAAATTTGGGGTGATTGTGATGCTTTCATCTTTGTCGGCGATGCTGGGATTGTCGAGTGACGCGGCCTATTCAGCGAGCAAGGCCGCACTGGAAAAATTGGCGGAGTGTTTATATTGTGAGCATCAAAAAGACGGCATTCAGTTAAAAGTCATAAGGCCGGGTGCTTTTAATACCGCATTAGCCGCAAATTCTATTAAAAATATGGTCAACCAGAACGGCCTTGTGATCGAATTAGATGTCACCAAACAACCCAGCTTCAGCAGTGGCGACGCCCCTTTGTTTGTTGCCAAAGAGATTGTCGAAATAGTAAAAAATAAATCTCCAATCCTTTTTTATTCGCTTGGTAAACAGGCACAAGATATTGAAATAAAGGTCGACGAGACCAAGCAACAAGAGCGCCATCTCCTATTAAACGAAATGTGCGGTTGAGTCACCACGGCTTGAGTAATAGCAATACAATAAATATGAACAATAAATCCTCAAATGGCCGCTTCATTAACTCTCCTCAATGGCAATTAAACGGGAGCTGTCGGGTCGCTTTTATTGGTGAATGCATGGTTGAATTAACCGAACCAGAGCCAGAAAACCTACAACTTAATTTTGCTGGCGACTCACTGAATACCGCCGTATATTTTGCCAGAGAGTTAAAAGCGTTTGCCGCAAACATCGATTATGTTACCGCCGTTGGCACAGACCCTCTCAGTGATCAAATGTTAAATCAGTGGCGACAAGAAGGCTTGGGTGTGAAAAATGTTGCTCGCATAGCTGATAAATTGCCAGGCCTCTATTGGGTACGAGCGAATTCTACAGGTGAGCGATCATTTTATTATTGGCGCGATGTATCTGCTGCGCGAGAATTGATGCGAGACAATGCAGAATTAATCTTGTATGAATCCTTAAAACAGCATGATGTTATTTACCTGACAGGGATTAGCATTGCAATTCTAGATATAGAAAGTAGAACGGCGCTGTTGAACTTACTCGGTAAATTAAAGAAGCGCGGAGCATTGGTGATGTTCGATAGCAACTATCGGCCATTACTTTGGGATTCTAAAAATATCGCTCGCCGTTGGATTGAACGTGTTTTGGCCTTGGTCGATGTGGCCATGGTGAGCTTTGACGATGAGCGTGATTTATATAAAGACTCTGACCCTCATGCCAGTGTTGAGCGGATTCATAGTTTAGGTGTTGCTGAAGTGGTGGTTAAGAACGGCGCCGAACCCTGCGTAGTTTCGCGGGCTAAAGACCGTCATGAAGTGGCCGCTATGCAGCTGAGTAAGCAGCTCGACACTACCGCGGCAGGAGATTCGTTTAATGCGGCGTACATGGCGGCGCGAATTCAGGGACGACCCATTGAGCAGGCAGCACTGCAGGGTCATGCGCTGGCAGGCCGAGTCGTACAATTATCTGGCGCGATTATTCCTGCTGCGGATTACGCTGACGAAAAAGCTTAAAAACGAATCAAAAAATAATGCTCTCTCGATCAAACTAGTTTATACTTAAACTAGTTACCAACCCATGTTTTTGACACATAACTGATACCAGACTTAGCAAACACTTTATGAAGATAATTGATGCCAAAGTGATTGTGACCTGCCCAGGGCGCAATTTTGTAACTTTAAAGATCACCACTGAATCCGGTATATACGGTATAGGTGATGCGACTCTAAATGGTCGTGAATTACCCGTCGTGAGTTATTTGGAAGACCATGTTTTACCGTGTCTAATTGGGCGTGATGCGCATCAAATTGAGGATATATGGCAGTATCTTTATCGCGGCTGTTATTGGCGTCGTGGGCCAATAACAATGACTGCTATCGCAGCGGTCGACACGGCCCTATGGGATATTAAAGCCAAAGCCGCTGAGTTACCTCTATATCAGCTATTAGGTGGCAAGAGTAGAAATGGAGTTTTGGTCTACGGGCATGCTAACGGCGAAGACATTGAGGAGACGGTTGATGAAGTTGCGCGCTATCTTGAAATGGGCTACAAAGCGGTTCGAGCGCAATCGGGTATCCCCGGGTTGCCTTCGACTTATGGGGTGGCGAAGGACAAAATGTTTTATGAGCCAGCCGATGCAGAACTGCCAACAGAAAACATTTGGTCTACCAAGCAGTATTTAAATCATGTGCCGAAGTTATTCGATCGATTGCGTGACAAATTCGGTTTTGATGCGCATTTGTTGCACGACGTTCATCACCGATTAACTCCGATTGAAGCCGCACGATTAGGTAAATCGCTCGAGGAATTTAGCTTGTTTTGGATAGAAGATGCCGTGCCTGCTGAGAACCAAGCGGGGTTTCGTTTGATTCGTCAACATACTGTAACGCCACTCGCCGTAGGTGAAGTGTTTAACACCATTTGGGATTGTAAAGACCTTATTCAAGAACAACTAATTGACTACATTCGTACTACCGTAGTACACGCTGGCGGGATCACTCACCTAAGAAGAATCGCCGATTTAGCGGCGCTGCATCATGTGCGCACTGGCAGTCACGGCGCAACGGATCTGTCACCTGTTTGTATGGGAGCCGCTTTGCATTTTGATAGTTGGGTGCCCAACTTTGGCATTCAAGAGTATATGCGACACACCGAGCAGACCAATGATGTATTTCCGCACGATTATCATTTTGATGATGGCTTGCTTTATGTTGGGGACACGCCGGGTCATGGCGTTGACATAGACGAAAAGCTAGCCGCGAAATATCCCTATAAACGAGCCTATTTGCCAATAAATCGCTTAAAGGATGGCGCTATGTGGAATTGGTAATACACGCACTATAGAAACCATAATTAATTGATAAATATAAAATATGTCTGATTACGATGTTGTTATAGCAGGAGGCGGCCACAACGCGCTGATATGTGCGTCTTTGCTGGTGCAAAATGGCCTAAAGGTACTGGTTGCAGAGCGCAACGACTGGGTTGGAGGTGGCGTAATAACGCGAGAAGTAACCTTGCCAGGGTTTAAGCACGATCTTTTTGGTTCTTCGCATGTTTGGATTCATCTAAATCCAGATTTTCAAAAGATTAAGCCAGAACTTGAAAAACACGGTTTAAAGTATATTTGGTCAGAAGATAACATTACTGGCCATCCGAACAAATATGCTGGGCAAGGCATCATTGTCTATAAAGATATTGATAAAACCTGCGATACCATAGCGGAATATTCCAAGCAAGATGCGATTAGCTATAAGCGTATTTATGAGGAGTTTGGTGAAATTAAAGACGGTGTTACCAAAGCCATGTTTTCGCCTCCTGCACCGCCAAGTTATATGTTTCAGGGTATGGAAAATAGTCGCGAAGGAATGAATCGCTTGCGTAGCTTTCAACAAAGTTCGCGCGCCTTTACCTATGAACATTTCAAAAATGATCATGTAAGAGCCTTTATCTTAGGTTGGGCAACTGCGCCTCAGACCTTGCCAGATCAAGAGGGCACAGCCGCCGGGTTTTACGTGATGATTCCGAGCATTCACTACTATGGCCAATCGATTCCCGAGGGGGGCAGCGGCATGCTGTCGGTTTCCATGCAGCGCTATATCGAAGCCAATGGTAGTACGGTTATGACGGGAGCGACGGTCAGTAAATTCATTACCGAAAACGGTGAGTGTAAAGGCATCCGCTTGCAAGATGGTACCGAAATAATGGCCAAACACGCCGTAATCAGCGCGCTAGACCCTTTTCAGACCTATTTAAATGGTTTTGATGACCATGAGTTACCAAGCGGCTTTCAAGAAATGGTGCGTAACTTTAAATTCGGTGACGTTACTATTGCCAGAGTTCATTACGCTCTGGATGAGGCTCCTAAATTTAAAAATGGTGCCGAAATGGATAAGACGGCATTCCAGCGTATTTTCGGCAGTGTTGCTGATATTGATCGTCAGTATCAGGAAATGTCGATGGGTGTCGCACCTTCAGACCCCTTTCTATGGACAGCCGCTTGGTCAACCATGGACCCGACTCGCGCGCCGGATGGCAAGCACACCTTAATTATGGACACCTTTGTGCCGGTTGATTTAGCAAATGGTGATGATTGGGAGCAGCGAGCACCTGACTACGTTAAAAATACCCTATTGAAACAGTTGCGAAACTACACAACCAATATGGATGACGACAACATTCTTGGTGAGTATATCGAAAGCGGTCCAAGTTTGGCTCGAGCCAACCTTTGCTTTAATCGGGGCGTTACTACTGGTGGTGAACGCCTTCAATCGCAAATGGGCTCATTCCGCCCGTTCCCAAATTACGCCGACTATCGAGGACCGATCAAAAAGCTTTATATGACCGGACCGTCTTGCCATCCCGGTGGAGGCATTAGCGGTATGGGAACTATCGCCGCTAATGAAATCTTATTCGACCTGGGAATTAAAGAGGAAGATGACGATTTTGAATTTTAGCATTAAGCCATTCTTTGCTATTGCATTGTGTAATTTATTAACCTAATAAATCGTATTAGAGAAGGACTATGAAAAAAATTGAGCCATATACCGCACTCATCGTGCAGCCAGAAGTCACCGTTGTAGAAGACCGCGCGGGCATTCAGAAGAACCTCGATAGAGTAATAAACCTTATCCACTTTGGAGTTGGTTATCACTGGGAAGTGCCGGTTCGTTTAGTGGTATTGCCTGAGTACTTCTTGCAAGGCGTAGGTACTCCTGGCAAAGGCGAGAGTTCAATTGAAGACCAAATGAAGAAGGCAGTCACCATACCGGGTCCAGAGATTGACCAGCTTGGTCAGGTCGCCAAAGAATATGGCATTTATATATGCGGCGGCGGAATTGTTGAGCAGGTGCCTGAGTTTCCAGACCGCTGGATTAATACCAATTTTATTGTCGGCCCTGATGGTGATGTGGTATTGAAATACCATAAATGGCACATTAATGCCTCTTTAGGTCTCGGCACTAGTCCTCACGATATTTTTGATGAGTATTGTGAGCATTTTGGTGGCGGAATTAAAGATCTGTTTCCCGTAATCGATACTGAGATAGGTAAATTAGGCACCATGACTTGCCACGACGGCTGTACTCCGGAGGTATCACGCGCCTTGGGTTACAACGGCGTTGAGGTTATTTGTCATCCTGGTGCTATCCAAGAATTTGAAGGAGTTTCAGAGCCGTGGGACTTTTGGAAATTTACGCGTCGTACCCGTGCACACGACAACATGTGTTACTTGTTAGGTGCAAACTGGGGCAAGGTGAATTACGACTACTACCCTAAAGCTTTTTGCCCAGGCCATTCTTTTGCCATTGATTACACCGGAATGGTGCTTCGCGAAGCGCCCTATCCTGAAGAGAGTGTTTTATCAGTGACGATTGATATTGAAGCCTTGCGTTTTCATCGAACCCGAACCAACCATAATTGTTGGATCGATATGCGCACTGAAGGTTTTCGTGAAATGTATACCAATTCTATCTATCCACCGAATCGATTTCCGTCTGGAAAGCCACCGAAGGCGTTGGTTGAAAAAATAGAAATCTGTAAGGAAGTATTTGATAATTTGTATGCGCGAGGCCAATTTACCCCACCGGCGGGCTATGGTCCAAAGGACATATCTCAATTACTTCAGGACCGCATAGATTACGCACAAAAGAGTGGTCGATTGGCGAAAAGTAAATAGCCGCATGAAAAACTCAATATGAATAAATTATGAAAGTGAAAAGTAAGTTAGCCGATGTGGATTTTGAATTTGGTCACTTCGAATACAAGAAGGACCATTTAATTATCCATAGCGCGGCGTCTCAAAGTATGCAAAGTAAAGTTTATATTAGCCCCGATGACGTGTTATCGGCGGTGGGCAAGGCGTTGATTCAACCCATGGTTTGGGCTTATATCATTGGCTTTCCATTTTTCTTAATACGTTACCGAAAGCGTAAAGCATTAAGAAAGAAATCTAAATCAAGTTAGTTGTAGCGTAATTCTTGCGATGGATTACGACATAAAATTTTCGGAGAAACTGTAATGACCAAAATGAGTGGCGCACAAGCCATTATAAAATCACTCAAACAAAATAGTGTGGATACTATTTTTGGCCTTCCTGGCGGGCAATTAGATCATCTATTTGATGCGATGTATAAGGAGGGTGATGAGATTACCCTAATCCATACTCGGCATGAACAAGGTGCCGCGTATATGGCCTATGGTTATGCTAAATCGACTGGTAAGGTAGGCGTTTTTACCATTGTTCCCGGGCCGGGATTATTAAATG
>JAESTB010000132.1 GCA_016763815.1 Arenicella sp. | reverse complement strand
GTATCACTTTGGTCTATTTTTCCGATAATTTTCGAGCAATGGAACAACCATTACGTCGTAAATTCTCGAAAAACTAGCCTCAAATTCCCACTTTCTCCTGACGCAAATCACTATCCGATAGACCCATAATGTTGATTGTCTAAGGTTGAGTTTAGTCGAATTTAGAAAGAAAAAGCGCCCCAACTTATCAAGCGGGGCGCTTTCCATCTGCATTTAAGTCTACTCGGTTTTATCGAACGAAGACAAACCTGAATCGCACTATTTTATGCGGTTTTATACAAAATATAAGATTGCCGCCAGTACCGCCGTCAAGCCAAGGCTACAGTGAATAACGCCAACAACCGAGGCCATAGGGCCTTGTTTGCCAAACAATGCATTCAGCTGCAGAATCACAACGATGGCGAGAGCAATGAAGAAACCAGTATCGATGCCGTCGGCGAGGTGCTTTTTATGCGCAGATGCCAACATAAAATAAGACATCGGGCCGGAGAACAATACGTTAGTGCGAGACGCAAGAAGCGCTTTAGCACCCGCAGCGGGTCCGTCGCCTTCTTTCATGCCTAAGGCAATTTGTTGCGCAGGCCATATTACTAGCCATACATTCAAGAACATAAAGGTTCCCATCAGCGCGCCAATCATAATGTAGTCGTTATACTTGAAGGTGGAGCCTAAATAAGAAATTAAATATAGGCCAGTAAGAAAGGTAAACATGGCGCCCCAACGGAACCACCATAAGGCACTCGGAGCAAGCTTAGCTTTAGCGTCCGCTAGTCCTTCGGGCGTGGCGCTCTTGAAATATCCCCCTTGCACGAAGTTGAAATAGTACAGCATGCCTATCCAGGTAATACCGAACAATAAATGCGCCCATCGAGCTATAAAGTTAATTTCTTCCATCACAGTTACCTTTTAGTTTAGTTGTTTTTAAGTTGTAAATTGGTTCTATTGACCTGATGACTTGTTTATACACCTTTTTCACCGCCTTTAACACTCAGTTTTATTCTCAATGCCCTGCTAATACTAGGGATCTATTTATATTTAGTCATCGGCTGGCTTGACCTTTGTGGGCGAAAACAAGACACTAAGCGCACTGAAAAACCCCAAATTTTTAACCAGCTATGGCTAATTCAACGAAAGATATTAAGAAAGTAGTGCTTGCCTATTCAGGAGGTTTGGATACCTCAATTATTGTTAGATGGTTGCAAGATGAGTATGACTGCGAGGTTGTTACATTTACCGCAGACATTGGTCAGGGTGAAGAAGTAGAGCCGGCACGTGCAAAAGCCAAAGCTATGGGCGTTAAAAGTATCTTCATTGACGATTTGCGCGAAGAGTTCGCTGGTAATTATGTTTATCCAATGATGCGAGCGAATGCTATGTACGAGGGCGAATACCGCTTAGGTACATCGATCGCGCGGCCATTGATTGCTAAACGCTTAATTGAAATAGCCAAAGAAACTGGCGCTGATGCGATTGCGCACGGCGCGACTGGCAAAGGTAATGATCAAGTCCGTTTTGAGCTTGGCGCTTATGCACTTCACCCAGAAATTCAAATTATCGCGCCTTGGCGTGAGTGGGAATTAAATTCACGCGACAAATTATTGGCTTATGCCGATGAACATCAAATTAGTGTCGAAAAGAAAGCCGACGGTAAATCGCTATATTCGATGGACGCCAATTTGCTGCATATCTCCTACGAGGGTGGTGTTTTAGAAGATCCATGGGCTGAAGCCGAGGATGACATGTGGCTTTGGACGGTTTCTCCTGAAGAGGCGCCAGATAAAGCTCAATATGTTGAACTAGAGTTTGCCCAAGGAGATATTGTTGCGATTGACGGCGAGGCAATGAGCCCTGCCACTGTGATGGCTTGGTTAAATAAGGTGGGTGGTGAGCATGGTATCGGCCGTGATGATATCGTTGAAAACCGATATGTAGGAATGAAATCACGCGGTTGCTATGAAACCCCAGCGGGTACCATCATGTTACGTGCGCACCGAGCGATGGAGTCGTTGACACTAGATCGCGAAGTGGCGCACTTGAAAGACGAGTTAATGCCCAAGTACGCGGAGTTAATCTATAACGGTTACTGGTGGAGTCCCGAGCGCAAGATGCTGCAGACCATGATCGACGAGTCGCAGACGCATGTGAACGGCACCGTTCGGGTGAAGCTTTATAAAGGAATGGTGTACATTGCTGGTCGAAAATCTGATCAAGATTCATTGTTTGATGAGCGTATCGCCACCTTTGAAGATGATGAAGGTGCCTACAATCAAGCCGATGCTGAAGGTTTCATTAAGTTGAATGCGCTGCGCTTAAGAATTGGTGCAAAACGATCAAGCTAGCGACCGAATAGGCGATAAGTGACTCAGGGAGTTTCAACCGGAGGCCCAATCGGAGTTTCAACCGGAGGCCCAATGGGAGTTTCAACCGGAGGCCTAATGGGAGTTTCAACCGGAGGCCTAATCGGCGTTTCAATCATTGTGCCACTGCTGAACGAGCAAGCGGTGGTGCCGGGCTTGATTGAGCAACTTGCTAGTTTAGCTGCAGAGCAAATTGTAATTGTTGACGGCGGTAGCGTTGATGGCACTGTAGAGTTCTTGCGGGCTGCCGGTTATAAGGTAGTACAAAGCCCTGCCGGGCGTGCTCGGCAGATGAACGCCGGAGCTCGGCTGGCTACTCAATCTATGCTGCTGTTCTTGCACGCTGATACACAGCTGCCGAAAAGCTATAAATCTGAGCTTGCTAGAGCCGGTGTATGGGGGCGCTTCGACGTTAAATTTTCGAGCGCCTCAAAGGCCATGAAAATGGTCGCCTTTTTTATCAACTTACGCTCTCGTATCAGTGGTGTTGCTACTGGTGATCAAGCTATTTTTGTAGATCGGGATGCATTTAATGCAATATCAGGTTTCCCTGATTTTCCGATCATGGAGGATGTTGCTTTGTGTAAGCGACTGCGTCACTTTCATCGGCCATATAGTTCGCGCGCAAAAGTTACCACCAGCGCCCGCCGTTGGGAGCAAAATGGAGTTGCTGCCACGATCGTGAAAATGTGGTACTACCGTCTGGCCTATTTTTTCGGCGTGCCACCGTCAAAGCTTAAGCAACGTTATCATGATGTCCGCTGACATACCGTTACTGTTGTTTGCCAAAGCGCCGATTGCTGGCAAGGTCAAAACTCGTTTAATGACAAATTGTTCAGCTGAGCAGGCCGCTGAGATTGCCAAACGATTGATGCAGGCCTCAATACAGCGTGCTTGCGAATTCTGGCCTGGAGAAGTTTACTTATCTGCTTGGCTAGACCTAGATCACCACTTTTTTAATCACATGCTGCAGCGCTATCCAATACGAATGACTCAGCAATGTGAGGGTGATTTGGGCGAAAAAATGCGTCATGCGCTGACTACGTTTGGTTATCCGGCGGCCGTTATGGGCTGTGATGCTCCACACACGAAGGGCACCACGCTGCAGCAAGCTTATCGATTACTGCAACAGGGTGAGTCAGTAATTGGCCCATCTGACGACGGTGGTTACTATTTTCTGGGGCTATGCCAAATGGCCGATAGTTTGTTCATTGATAAACCGTGGGGCAGTGAACACGTGCTCGAGAAAACATTGGCGAGTGCCGAAGATGCAGGATTGGAATTGATCCAATTATCGACATTGAATGATGTAGACGAGTGGCAAGATTTACTCGATACATCAGCTCAATTGCCGAGTTTGCAGGAATACCTATACGCTCAGAACTTGATCTAACCGCCGAGACCTTTCATTCCACCTAAGCTCTGAATTCTAAGTTGTCGTGCTGATTAGGCCGGAATAAATGTTAGCGCTACGCCGTTATTGCAGTAACGCAAGTTAGTCGGGGCTGGACCGTCTTTAAATATATGACCTTGATGGCCACCGCAGCGTGAACAGTGATACTCGGTGCGCGGCAATATGAGTTTGAAATCACGTTTAGTTGTGACGTGTCCTTCAATGGTGTCGAAGAAGCTTGGCCAGCCAGTACCACTGTCAAATTTCTGATCTGCTCTAAATAAGGCTAAGCCACAGCCGGCGCAGGCAAATTCGCCGTCGCGCTTTTCATCGTTTAGCTCACTTGTAAAAGGGCGCTCGGTGCCTTCTGACCGCAGCACATGAAATGCTTCTTCACTTAAGCGTTCACGCCATTCAGATTTGCTCAACTCGAATGGCTCAATGGTGCTTGGATTTGCTTCTAAATTAGGGAGGTCTGTCATAGTGTTTTGCGTTTGAGTTACCTTCTTTGTATCGATCTCTTGGGCTTTAAGCCAGCTGATACCGAGAGTGCCAGCAACAAAGCTAATCGCTGAAGCTGAGAGTAAAGTTCGTCTGTTCATAGTCATAATATTTTTCGAGTATAGCAAGCTAAGCTTGAGTGCCGCGTTATTAGTTGATGCCAGTGTTCCTATAGACCTTAGCGATTGGCGTTAACTTACCAACAATATGATATTCTTAAAAATCACATGTCAACACTGATCTCCTTAGGCTTCCGTGCAAAGTACTCGTCTGTCATCGTTTCTCCGCCCCAAGTATTGGCCTACTTGGCTTGGTTTGGGTCTTCTCCGTGTTGTTAGCTTTCTGCCACTGCCGATTATTGCCGGTTTAGGTCAGTTTGTGGGGCTACTATTCTATATTTTTGGCGCCTCAAGACGTCGAATTGCACTGCGAAATATCTCGGTTTGTTTTCCAGAGCTAGCAGCGCATGAATGGCGAAAGATTAATCGGCAGCATTATCAGTTATTAGGTCAATCTCTGTTTTCAGTCCCGATGAACTGGTGGATATCTAAAAAGAGGTTTAATCGACTGGTGACGGTTCATGGCCGAGAGGACTACGATCAGGCCCTAGCATCTGGCCGGAATGTCATAATTTTGGCGCCACATTTTTCTGCACTTGATGTGGCCGGCTATACTTTGGCACAAGAACGACCAATGCTGAGTATGTATCAATATGCCAAAAACGGCTTGGTCGACGAGATCGTTAAGCGAGGTCGCTTGCGGTACGGCGGAGAGCTAGTAGAGCGCAAGGCGCCGATGCGAAAATTAATTCGGGCGATACGTAAGGGTCGGCCGTTTTACTATTTGCCAGACCAAGACGCCGGGCGCAAAGGACTTTTCGTGCCGTTCTTTCATGAGGTGGCGTCAACCTATTCGGT
>JAESTB010000131.1 GCA_016763815.1 Arenicella sp. | reverse complement strand
CGCTCATAAGCTCCATAACCTGTTTATCATCGATAATATCCTCAAGCATACGAGTGCCCGCCGTCGGCGATAATGTATTAACGTGAATACCGTATTTCTTACCTTCTAACACTAGGGTATTCATAAAACCGACTAAGGCCATTTTCGCCGCACCATAATTTGCTTGACCAAAATTACCATACATACCACTTGATGATGTGGTCATCACCAATCGGCCGTAATTTTGCTCACCCATGATATCCCAAACAGCTTTAGTACAGTTGACGCTGCCCATTAAATGAACGTCGACCACGATTTGGAAATCAGCCATTTCCATTTTGGCGAACGACTTATCTCTTAGAATTCCGGCATTATTAACCAGCACGTCAACACGGCCCCACTGCTGTATAGCCTCAGCGACCATTTGTTGAACCTGCTCAAAGTCGGCGACGTTGGCACCACTAGCAATGGCTTCGCCACCGTTGTCTTTTATAAGGGCCACCACCTCTTGAGCCGATTCGCTACCGCCACCAGTGCCATCGCGTGCCCCGCCGAGATCATTTACCACGACCTTAGCACCACGTTTAGCCAACTCCAGAGCGTGGCTACGGCCTAAGCCATTACCGGCACCAGTAACAATGGCAACTTGATCATTAAAATTAATACTCATTTTGAAACCTACTTTTTATTAGTAATCTGATGGTTAGATTTATTTACTCGTCGACTTAATGTTGATAGCCCAACTAGGCTAAACAAAGACCATTGTTAGCCAATCGGCGATCAGTGCAGGCTTATCAGAGCCCTCTATTTCAACCGTCATTTGTGAGGTAAACAAATACTGATCGGGGTTTTTTTCTATCGCTGCGATTAACACAGCACGGCCCCGAATTCGCGACCCAACTCGCACAGGCTGTATAAACCGCAGCTTATCACAGCCGTAGTTGACGCCCATTTTTGTACCCTCGACAGTCACACCACAACCCGTTCCAGCAAAGTGCGATAGCATCGACAAGGTGTAAAAACCATGTGCGATAGTGCCTCCGAACGGTGTCTCGGCCGCCTTCACTGGATCAATGTGAATAAATTGCTGATCCGACGTTACGTCGGCAAATTTATTGACGTTTTCTTGCGTTACTTCATACCACTCTGATACACCGATTTCCTCGCCCACGGCGCTTGCCAATGCCTCAGGGGTTAGTAGTTTTGCCATTAGGTTCTCCTTTTAATTTTCTTAATTTGAGAAGTTATTGTCTGCATAGCGCTCGCGTTAATGCGCTACGTATTTTATCCGGTATCGCGGTAGATTTTCCACTCGCGCGATCTACAAACACGTGTGTGAAGCTGCCAGTGGCGCAAGCCTCTAAGCGATCATCATTAAAGATAGCGACCCCATATTCAACCGATTTGGTTCCAAGTTTATTAACTCTAAATGCGCCTTCGAGCACCTGTGGGAAAGCAATAGGCAGATGATACTCACAGCTCGATGCAACAACCAAGCCAATACTCGGGGCGTTGTGAATATCTAAGCCACCTTGCTCAATTAAATAGCAATTAGCGATGGTATCGAAATAGCTATAGTAGGTAACATTATTCACATGACCATAAACATCGTTGTCCATCCAACGTGTGGTTAATGTCTTAAAGTAAAAATAATTGTCTCGCGACCGTGCTTCACTCATCGGCTAATACGCTTGTTGATAAATACAAAGAGCGTCATCATACGAAACAGTGCGTGGATTATTGATCAACAAGCGCTCTTGCAGCATAGACTGTTCGGCTAAAGCTTCTAATGCCGTCTCCGCGACACCAACCTCGCGCAGGGTGGTTTCGAGACCGAGCTGCTTAGCTAAGGTGGAAAAATACTCAGCTAACTGCTCAGCGGCATTGATATTTTCACCATTTGAACTATTAGACCTCGCGGTGACCACTGAACTGGTCGGTAAAATTGCGGGTAATAACTGAGTGTATAGGTGCTCGGCCTGCGGTGCATTAAACCGCAATACATGCGGCAACACTAAGGAGTTACTCAAACCATGCGGTATATGAAAAATGCCGCCTAAGGGGTACGCTAAGGCATGAACAGCACCGACAGGAGCATTGGCAAACGCTTGGCCAGGAAACATCGCACCTAAAAGCATGTTACTGCGAGCATTTAGGTCGCCGCCATTTTCAACAGCGCGCTCAATACTCGACGAGATTAAAGATAAGGCTTTCAACGCTAACATATCCGATATCGGATTCTTTAGCCGCTTACTGGTAAACGCTTCAATAGCGTGTACCATCGCGTCTATGCCGGTAGCGGCGGTGATATGTGGTGGCAAACCGAGCGTTAACACGGGATCAAGTATAATCGTATCAGCAAACAGAACATCACTCACCACACCCGCTTTAGACGACTCGCCGGTTGTGACGATTGAAACGCAGGTCGCTTCTGAACCCGTGCCCGCGGTTGTCGGCACTTGAATCAATGGTACTCGTGAAGTAGTAATTTGGTTGACACCATACATTTGCTGCAAAAGCTGGTCGCCAGACATTAGCGCTGCGACTAACTTGGCAACATCCATCGAACTACCACCACCAAACCCAATCACACCATCGCAGCCATTTTGGCGCGCAAGCTCCACCGACGCAATTACATTGTCTTCTGGCGGATCTGCCTGCACGTCGCTAAAGATAGAGCAGCTCAAACCCGCTAGCGTCAAAGAATCTAACGCTGGCTCGAGCAAGTTGTGTTGCAAAATCCCTTTGTCTGTAACGATAAAGGGCTTTGAGAAACCCAAAGCTTTAACCGCATCAGCCAACTTGGCGCTACCGCCTTCAGCAAAGTGGGTTTTAGGGACCGCTTTAAAATCAAAATTCATATCAATACTAGCCCTCTGCACTCATTTGTCTAAGCTCTCTGCGCAGCACTTTTCCAGCCGGTGACTTAGGTAAATCTGCCATAAACACAATCTGTTTAGGTACTTTGTAAGCGGTTAGCTCGGCTCTACAAAAATTGATAATGTCGGCCTCGGATAAGGCCTCGTCATCGCTGACTAGATATAGCTTAATCGCTTCACCGGTTAGCTCACAGG
>JAESTB010000130.1 GCA_016763815.1 Arenicella sp. | reverse complement strand
CTAACCATAAGTTATCTTAATCTCGATTTAGGCAGGAATTTACAACGCCGATTGGCTGACACATGTATTTGACAAACTGAAACATTAGTATTAGTGGCCCGCTTTCTTGGTCACCTTTTTTATTAAATAGAGGTTAAGATTTAAAGTTGGCTAAAACATATTTACGGTTAATCATTTAATAGATAGCAGTTCAATTCGACGCAAGCTTATAGACATCTGCTTAAATGTCTCAGGTATCTCAGCGCTCCAGTCGCTACCGAGAAGATTCCTCAATTGCTTGCCTTGACTATTTTCGGGGTTAATTCGGAGACCATTAACTTTAATTTGGTGAAAATCTCGCCGCTCACGAATATCGCCGCGCGGAGCTTTATCAGTATCAGCATGAAACTCAGATAGAGGCATCAACACGCGCACCCATTGATCGATGTAAAGAGCCTGATCGATTTCGACAAAAAGCTCTAAATTAAGCGCCTCGGTAGACGGATCAAGATCTCCCTGTTGGTACAAATTAATGCCTAAGTTAACCTTACCTTGATCGAATTGTTGGAACTGCTCAGGTGTCAGATACGACTTATAGCGATCGTTCAAAGCATGTTGATTTAGAATATCTGTATCAGTGCTATTGACCCGAATATCCATTAGCACATGGCTAATGGCACCGAAAGTAATATCTCGATTATCAAAAACCGCCTCGATTCCACTACTGTGCTGCCGGGTCCAATCGCTCAACTTCATGACTAAAACCACACTTTGAACTTTCTCGCCGCCACAGCTTTCATCACTTAGATAGTTATCTCGACTAATGAGATAGTCACTATCATCAAGAGTCAACGACGCAAATTCGCCGTTCGGCTTTGCCTTAACGATATGGCTCCAACCATTAAGCGTGTTTCGGCCGCTAGACAAAATTGTATACAAAGGTGAATGCGCTAAAGAGGCATTGCAATTGTCGAGTACTTGAACCGTAGTCGCGTATGACGAGCCGATAAATGAAAACAGTAAAAGCACTAGGATCAATCTAATCATTAAGGGGTCTTTGTGGTAAATTCAATCGATCTCCGTGTAAGCCCTCAAATTGGATAGGTCAAAAAACAAAAAGCCCCACAAAATACGAGGCTTTTCGGTAAAGCTTAGATCTAAAACGTTCCAAGCCGCGGCATGGAACGGAAGCAACTATGCAGCTACTTCTTCTGACGCTACAATACTTACGTGCTTACGGTTTTTAGGACCCTTTACTTCGAATTTCACTACACCGTCCTTAAGTGCGAACAAAGTGTAATCTCTACCCATACCAACATCAGTACCGGGGTGGAAAGCGCTTCCACGTTGGCGAACAATAATAGTGCCCGCATTGATGAGTTGACCAGCGTAACGCTTTACGCCAAGACGCTTGGAATTAGAATCGCGACCGTTCCTTGAACTACCGCCTGCTTTCTTATGTGCCATTTTCTATCTGCCTCTTCTGTTAGCGAATAAACTAGCTTTTAGCCAATTCAGTTGCTTGTTTAACCCATTCATCACGCTCAATACGACCTTTGAAGTTTAATTCTCCGTCGATGCGAGTAATGTCTTCCGCAGTGAAATCAGCAATTTGTTGGAAAGTAGTGATGCCTAAGCCCTCTAGTTTACCAACGATCACAGGGCCTACGCCAGAGATCTTGCTTAAATCATCGCCAGCGTCAGCTTTGGCTGCTTTCTTAGGAGCCGTGGCTTTTTTAGGAGCGGCTTCTTTTTTAGCGGCCGCTTTCGGCGCTGCTGCTTTCTTAGGCGCGGCGGCCTTTTTAGCAGGCGCTGCTTTACCACCAATGGCGGTAATCTCAAGCTCAGTGTAGTTCTGACGATGGCCAGTACGTGTGCGTGAGTTTTGACGACGACGGAACTTAACAATACGTAGCTTTTTGCCACGGCCGTTGCTTAGTACAGTTGCTTCAACAGTTTTAGCTAAAGTAGGAGTTCCTACTTCGACGCTTTCGCCGTCGCCAATCATTAATACGTGATCTAAAGTTACTTTATCGCCTTCTTGTACATCCAAAGACTCAACTTTCAATTTGTCGCCTACTACGACGCGATATTGTTTACCGCCAGTTTTCACTACTGCGTACATTTTAATACTCCGGCTTTTCAGCCTGGTTTTGCGTTCTGAAGGGGTTAAATTACTAATAAAAGGGTAATTTATCTTTCTTCCAAATACGGACCCAGCGAACAGGGCGAGAATTCTAGTGTTTACAACGGCTTGGGTCAACTCATACGGAGCAATAAATAGGCGTTTTAACAATTCTAACCTTGTCGTAAATAGCCCACTAAAAACGGCCGTTTTCAATCACTCTGCGTTATAATTCGAGACTATGACACTAAGCAGCCACCCTATTTCTGACACAAGGTCGCAAGCCATTGATATTCAATCAGTTATTTCGCTAGTTGAGCATGACATGACGATCGTCAACCAAACTATCGCCAAAAATCTTGACAGCGATGTAGCACTAATAAATCAATTGGGCGCCTATATCGTTCAGGCAGGTGGCA
Organism: Arenicella sp.; assembly: GCA_016763815.1. Taxonomy (GTDB): domain Bacteria; phylum Pseudomonadota; class Gammaproteobacteria; order Arenicellales; family Arenicellaceae; genus Arenicella. The sequence continues at coordinate 1,283 of JAESTB010000130.1, read as the reverse complement.
AGAGGTTGCGCCCTGTTGCATTACTGCTTACCGCCAAAGCGGCGAATCCCGAACAGACGACTACCTCATCAGATCAAACGCTATTAGCCGCCATTGTCGAGTTTATTCATACAGCTACGCTTCTCCACGATGACGTAGTAGACGAATCAGAGATGCGTCGCGGGCGTGAAACAGCTAATGAGGTATTCGGAAACGCTGCCAGTGTGTTAGTTGGTGACTACCTATACTCACGCGCTTTTCAAATGATGGTCGACGTTGGTAGCATGCGTGTAATGGAGATCTTGTCTCGTACCACCAATCAGATCGCTGAAGGCGAGGTGATGCAGTTGATCAACTGTGGCTCGGCTGACATCACCGAAGAGCAGTACATGGAAACGATTCAGTCAAAGACTGCAATTTTATTCGAAGCCGCTACTCGACTCGGAGCCGTAATTAGCAAACAAGCCCGCCCCGTTGAAGAGGCGATGGCCGCCTATGGATTGCATCTAGGAACCGCGTTTCAGTTAGTAGATGATATTCTCGACTACACCGCGGACGCTGAGGAGATGGGTAAAAACGTTGGAGATGACCTTGCAGAAGGTAAGCCAACCTTACCCCTAATTAACGCAATCAAGCGCTCTACCGGCAGCGATAAACGGCTACTAGAGGAAGCCATTACCAATGCCAGTCGTGACAACCTTGACGCAGTACTAAAACTTATCGAGCAAACGGGGTCACTTGCCTACACCGCCCGCATAGCACTTGAGCAAGCCAAGCTAGCTCAATCATGCCTAGACGTGCTGCCTGATTCACAATACAAAGAAGCACTGATGAAATTAGCCCAGTTTTCAGTTGAACGCGCCTATTAGACCCATTCAACATCAAGATTTCGTTTTTAGCCGTTGGCCGTAGAGTATAACCCGTCTAAGGTAATCGATCGGCCGCTCCTAACTACAACTCGTGCATACTTTTGATTCAGGTCTCCGAGTCTTTTTGCACCACAGGTATTATCGATTATTTGTTGTAATTCCAGTTGGACAGGTATTATTGTCTCACTGTAGAGCGTGTATGTAACCGAAAGTAAACATCCACCTTCTAGCCGTCGAAACAAAATCTATTTCTATACACATAGCCAGCCCATGCCTCTTTGGTTGGGTTAACCATCTTGGCTGAGACATTTGCCTTGACTCGATCGCGAAACCTTATTCTCTGAGCTTATAGATCATCATCAGCACACTCTCCCTAACCGGCACATTAACGACAGAAGTGCGTACCAATGACTAAATGAGTCAGGCGCTGAGTCT
>JAESTB010000129.1 GCA_016763815.1 Arenicella sp. | reverse complement strand
CTTGTCCTAAATAACCGCGAGTCACGCCTGAACCGCCGATGTATAGCTCCCCTATCGCGCCAACAGGAAGTGAGTTACGGTGCTTATCAAGTATGTGAAGCTCGGTATTCGAGATTGGTGTGCCAATGGGTACGGAATTGCCGATGTCGTCCGCTCGCTTACTAACGTCATACGCCGCAGACCAAACGGTTGTTTCCGTTGGTCCATATAAATTCCATACTTGTATCGGTAATTCCGTTAGTTTTTTTGCCAACTCAACAGGAAACGCTTCGCCACCGCATAGCGCCGTAAATTTCCTGAGGTGTTCATATTGCCACCCAGTTGCTAATAGTAATTTCCATGTTACTGGTGTGGCCTGCATCATCGTAATTGCAGCGTCAGGATTATCATTTAATGCCCACTGGAGACGTTTGCCGTCCATGCTTAACGCTTCATCGGCAATAATTACCTCAGCGCCACACACTAATGGCAGGTACAACTCCAAGGCAGCAATATCGAAAGATAAAGACGTTACTGCCAGTAAGCGGTCTTGCTCGTCAGTGCCCAGAAGGCTCTTCATACTAAGAATGAAATTGCTTAAATTGCTCCGAGTGACTTCAACCCCTTTAGGTGTTCCCGTCGAGCCGGACGTATAGATCACATACGCCAGGTCAGTTGCTAACGCACCATTTTTTGGTGGCAGATTACATTCTTCAGAAAAGGTTTCAGGCTCATTTACATTTAAAATCTGGCAGGTGTTTTGACTCAACTCTAAAAGTTCACTATCGATAACCGTTTGGTCGGCTAGCATTACGCTCATACCAGCATCGTTCAACATAAAGCGAATACGATCTTTGGGATAGCTTGGATCTATCGGAACGTAAGCCGCTCCGGCTTTCATTACCGCTAACACACTGACTAACAATGACAATGAGCGAGTTTGTGCAATACCTACTAGCGTATTTGGCCCTACTCCTCGCGTTTGTAAAACATATGCAAGCTGATTTGAACGTATCTCCAGTTCGGTATAACTTAGTGTCTCTTGGTCAAAACGAGCCGCTATTTTATCGCCTCGAATCGCAGCTTGCTGGCTAAACAACGCTTCGATATCCAAATCAGGCATTTCCTGATAAGTATCATTGACGCTGTCAATAGAGAGCTTGTTCTCATCTTGACTCACTATTACGGCACGATAAACATCAGCCGTAGGTTGTTTGAGTATTGACACCACTAAATTATCAAAGCACTCCGCGAGTCGCGCAATTGTTGATGCCCGAAACAAATCGGTGTTGTATTCCCAAACCAACGACGGCTCTTCTCCAACTTCCTGCACATTCAGGCTTAAATCGTATTTAGCAACCTGATGCTCAATGTTTAGCGGCTCAACCTTAAGCCCAGCCAACGTTGGGCGGGTCGATTCTTCAGGGCTAAGTAAATTCAGCATCACTTGAAACAAGGGGCTATGACTCAAGGAACGCTGAGGTTGTACAGCGTCCACTAGTTGCTCAAATGGCAGCTGCTGATGAGTGTAGCTATGACTTAAAAGTGATTTACTTTGAGACAGCAACTCGCGAAACGATGGATTGCCTGATAAGTCACTTCGCAACACGATCATGTTGACAAAAAAACCAATTAATCCGGACACTTCAGCCTGCTCACGGTTTGCCACAGGCGTGCCAATAACGATGTCCGTGTCGTTGCTGTAACGTGCTAACAATACCGAAAACAAAGCATGTAGGCCCATGAACAGTGTTGCATTCTCTGACTTACAGAGGGCTTTAAGGCAATTGCTAAGGTCGATATTTAGATGACTTTGATGATTGGCACCATTAAAAGTCTGTGATGCGGGTCTAGTGAAATCTAGAGGCAAACTGTGTACTACGGGCAAGCCCTTAAGTTGCCGTCGCCAGTACTCTAAATGTTGACTTAGTTCTTCACCTTGTAACGTTTTTCGTTGCCAAACAGCATAATCAGCGTACTGAATCGTTGGGCTCGATAGTTCGTTCAATCGAGCCTGATCTGAATTCTCCAATGACGATTGATAGTGAACTGATAATTCGTTTAATAGGATCGGCAATGACCAGCCATCGGCGGCAATATGGTGCATCACTACGTGTAAAACATGCTCGTCATTAGCTAACTTGAAGACGGTCGCCCGCAGCATTAAATCGCTGGCAAGATCAAAGCTTCGTGCCGATTCTTCGAACAGTAAACTATGTAACTTATTTGTCTGTTGCACTGTTGATAACAAACTTAGGTCTACCGACCCAAGTTCAAATGAACCTGCCTGGCACACCACTTGTTGAGGCTCGCCGTTCTCATCAACGACAAAACAAGTACGTAAACTCTCATGCCTCTCGAATACGTGCCTGAACGCCTTACTCAGGGCATTTACCGTTAGTGGCCCGGAAAGTCGAAAGGCACCAGGCATAAGGTAGTGCCGAGAACCTTCATCAATTTGATCCAATAACCACAGCCGTTGTTGTGCGAATGACAATGGTAAAATTTGATCTCGCGTCACGGCAACAATGGGCGATGCTTTGCCTTGATTATCCAACGATCTAAGAAGGTTAGTCATTTCATCTAAATTTTTAGTATCAAACACACTTTTGAGTGGAAACTGCACACCAAACCGTTGGTTGATTTGTGCCACCAATCGTGTCGCTAACAATGAATGCCCCCCCAATTCGAAGAAACTGTCATAGATCCCTACCCGTTTAATCAGTAGGACGTCTTGCCATATCGCGCACATCGTTCGCTGAGATTCATTCTCAGGCTTTTGATATGAGCCTTGCATGCCACCCGAGTCAATACTAGCGAGTAATTTACGATCAATTTTGCCATTTATATTTAGCGGCAAAGACGACAATAAGGTGATGGTTGACGGCACCATATATTTCGGTAACTTAGTCGCTATAGACTCTTTGATTGTTCTAGGTAAATATTCCAAAAAACTAGCTTTAATTGGATTGTTGGCACGTTCATATTCAGTAGCGGGCTCTGTAATTAACCGCCCCCAATCGTAATGAAATGGAAACTCCATTTTACTTATTAAGGCATTGTAACGGCCGTCGTTAGGCGATGAATTTGATAACGGCAACCAAGAAAGGGAAAGTAAATAACCATGTTTATCGCATAGGTTTTGCAAGTCTGCAGGAGAAATTCCAGCCGTGACTTGTCTGGGTGTTATATCTAATCGATTCTGGCTTTCAATCAGACCTAGCGTGACTTTAGCCCCGTTTGTACGTAAAGACGCTCGCGTATTTTCTAAGAAATGGGCTTCTTCGTTTACTCTCGGGTTGGTGATACTTTTGAATCCTTTAACCCAGCCTCCTACGGCGGAGCTGTTGTGGTATTCAAGCATCTCCTCGAGTATTTCAATTGAATAGTTTGAGTCACACTCGGTCCAATCAACCTCTAGATCTAAGGCGATACCCGGCTTACCGGCCAGAGTGATTATCACATCGTATCTAAAGGCGCTTAACTCATTATTTACATTCTCAATTTTTGGTAATACATCAACCGACTCAACCGCATTAATTTGGCTGACTAGGTCATAGAACCAAAGTGGACTAACGGCTAACTCATGCTCTCGATCGAGTTTATTTTGAACCTGATTGTCAAACTCATAAGTCGACATCGAGCTTTTACTTTGAAAGCGAAGTACCGACGAATGAAAAACCTCAAGTAGTTCTAAATGACGGATGTCGCCAATGAACAATTTGCCACCGGGCTTCATCGCCCTAATAACATTTTCTATGACCTCGGAGAAATAATCGATATTAGGAAAATACTGTGCAACAGAATTAATAATTACTGTATCGAATGTCACATTGGCTAAGATTGATGATTGCTTAGGATTAAAATCTTTAGCGTCACCTTGCAACAAGGTTATATCGCAATGTTTCAAGTCATGGGCATCGATTGCCGCGCCTAAATTATTTACTGTATTTTGCGAAAGGTCGGTGCCTACATAACGCGTAGAAATGGGCGCGATGTCTTTTAATATGAGCCCTGCTCCGCAGCCTATCTCTAAAACACTCCTTGGGTTTAAAGACTTAATGCGTTTGATTGTGCAAGCAAGCCATTCTTCCATTTCTTGAATTGGCATCGGGGAACGTGTGTAGCTGCTGTTCCAGCCATCGATAACGAATGACTTAATCGAATCACTTTGTTGATAAGAATTGTCAAAAGTGTCCGCCCAATCGTTGACTTGCTTTAAGGCTAACTCTTTTTGCAATTCAGGCGTCTTTAAAACTGAGAAATCCGCAACCACATAGCCGTATAAACGGGTGTCATCGACAGACAAACGATCGGCAATAACGACAGCCTCACTGACACTTGACTGTTCAACAATCGTGTTTTCAATTTCACCAAGCTCAACACGAAACCCGCGTATCTTGATTTGATGATCCACTCGCCCGATAAATTCGATATTGCCATCATTTATACAGCGTACTAAATCACCAGTTTTATACAGACGCGGACTGCTGTGCAAGCAACCAGCATTATAAAATGGGTTGTCTATGAAGAAATTTTCATTAAGTTTATCTCGGTTTAAATAACATCTGGCCAAACCAACGCCACCAATGTATAGCTCACCAATACCGCCTTTCGGAACTGGCATTAAGTGCTGGTTCAAAATGTAGGTGTGTGTATTGGCTAAGGGAAAACCAATATTAAGTGCAGTCATTGATGGCTGAAATTGCCCCATGGTCGCGCAAATCGTCGTTTCAGAGGGACCATAGGCATTAATGAATGTTCGGTTCTGCGCCCAACGTCGAGCATCTTTCAACGCACAATGATCACCCGCAACTATCAGAGTTTTAACCCCTTCCCAACAATCCAAATTGAGCGATGGCAGTAGCGCCGGAGGTAAAGTAGCATGTGTTACTTTTTGCTGTTGAACATAATTGGAGAGGTGCTCAGGTGATTTAATCATTGTTTGCTCTGCCAAAACAAGCGACGCACCGTTGGTGAGAGCCATACACCATTCCCAGGTGGCCGCATCAAACGCAATTGAAGCAAATTGGAGCACGCGACTTTGCGGTGTAATTGCTAACGTTTGTTGGTGCACCGAAGTCAAATTCGAAAGTCCGCGGTGCTCAAGCAAAACGCCTTTAGGTATGCCTGTTGAGCCAGAAGTGTAAATCGCGTAAGCCAGGTTTCGCCAGGTCAAACCTCGGCTAGCCGTATCAATATTGTCAACGTCAAATTCAGTTATCTTATTGGCGGTGTTTTCGTCGTCTAAAACGATTGCTCTGCAGTTTTCTAAGGTTAATTTATCTAATGTTCGTATATTAGTTACTACTAAATTAACACCAGAATCCCCTAAGATCGCCTTCAAACGTTCAGGCGGTGATTCTGGGTCTAGAGGAACATAAGCACCGCCTGCTTTTAAAATCGCTAGCAATGCGATGAACATTTCAAACGATCGATCGATACACAGCCCGATTAATTCATCAACGTGGACTTGATGTGTCTCAATTAAATTATGAGCCAGCTGGTTTGCTCGCTGATTAAGTTCAACATAACTAAGCTCTTTATCATCAAAAATTAGAGCCGTGTGATCTGGATTTGCTTTCGCATGTTGCTCAAATAGTTCATGAATGCATTTTTTTTCAAAAGCTTGATTGGTCTCTAAGTAACGGCCAAACTGCTCTTCAAAATTGGCCTCTGACAAAACGTCTAAATTACATAATTTTCTAGAGTGCTCAAGAACGACGGTGTCGGTTATTTCTTTAAGCGCATTTAGCATGCACTGCAAAACATCACAGCCTTGATCAGATCGGTCTATTTGTACTAATAGATCAAAGCCGCTATCAAAGTCATCAACGCATAAAGTAAATGGATAGTTAGTTCTTTCGTTAAGCTTGAGGAACTGTATTCCTGAATTAGCCAGCGCCTGCTTGCGTTCTGTGACCGACAAGCCAGAATGCCGATAATTTAATACCGCACTGAATAAGGTAGAATCAGTCCCTATTTGGCTACACGACTGTGCCGAAACTAGTGGGTACTGCTCAAAACTGACTAACTCGCACAGTTGGCGATGAAGTTGAATAAGTGCTGTGTTGGTATCACGGTTCAGATTGATGCGAACTGGCAAGGTATTAATAAACGCGCCTAGCATTTGCTCTGCGCCTTTTACGCCTTGCAAGCGTCCCGATAAAACAGTACCAAATACAACGTCGTCGCGATCACTATATGCCGAAACGACCATCGCCCATGCCGCGTGAAAAATTGTCGCGGGACTAACCTTCAACTGCTTAGCTGCTTGGCGTATCTGCTCCGATTGTTGCGCATCTAACTCGACACGGCTATTGCTCAAATCCAACCCATGATTGGCAATATCCACTAATCCAAGAGGCAACGTCGGTTGCTCGATATCGCCTAGGGAGTGCGTAAAGAACTGATTCGCTTGATCTTGATATTTAGCTTGATGTCGATTGAAAGCAATAAAGCTCCTGTATGCCGGTGTTAGCGGTAGCGACGCTTGCACTCCACTGTGAAACGCGGCCATGTCACGCTCTAGAATAGCGAGGCACTGATTGTCGACAACAATATGGTGAAGCTGAACGACAACATACTGTTTTTCGTTCTCGTTGTTTGCGAATACCGCTAACCTTAAAAGTGGTGCTTGCGTGATATCGATAGAATGACCAATGGAGTCACACAAAACCTGTGCCGAGTCAGCGGCTAACGACTCAGACTCGGCACAATGCCTTGTGATCGATAAATCACATTCTCTCAATACCACTTGCGCTGGATTATCTAGTTCTTTCCACAAAATGGCCGTTCTCAACGCATCGTGCCGCTTAATAACAAATGACAGTGAGTCGATAAGTGAGATTAAGGCGCTCTCATCATCCGCACTGAATAGCCGGTGTATCGCGTAAGGGTCATACTTTGGGTTCATCGTGTGATGAAAGAGAATGCCTTCTTGTAATGACGCCAATGGGTAGATATCTTGAATATTTTTAGCACCCCCTAAAACTTGAGACTCGATCCACCTAATGTTGGAGTCACTTAGTGTAATGAGCGGCAACATGTTTGGTTGAATATGGTCACAGCCTTCAGGAATTCGCTCTTGAGGCTCAGAGTATTGAATAATTGAGGTGCTATCTAGGTGCCGGTTTGTGTCTAAGGAATGAGCTAATTCAGCTAAGCTTGATGATTCAAATATATCTTTCGCTGAAACGTTAAAGCCTAGGTCATTAAGTCGACCGATCATTTGCATTAGCAATAACGAATGGCCACCAAGCTCGAAGAAATTATCGCTTGAACTTACCTTATCTAGGTTTAATAGCTCGGCCCATAAAGCCGCAATTTGCTTCTGTGTATTGCCTTTAGGTGCGATGAATGCAATATTTTTTTCAGCGTTATGCAACTGAGTAACACTTGAAAAAATGGCCCAAAAATCACTATCAATGTATCGCTCACGGTTTCGAAAGCGTTGAATTTTGCCACTGGTGGTTCGCGATAATTCACCAAATTTTATTGCTACAAAATCATATAGTTCTAATTGGTGACGTTCAGCAATGATGTTGCGTAGGCTACGTCGTAATTCAGAATTGAATATATCGTCAGCTCTGCGAGCTGATCGGGGCATTAGTTCCTGTACAACGATTAATTTTTCTTGCCCGTGAACATCAACCGAAAAAGCCGCTGTACCACTATTGCGAAAATCCCGTGAAACCGATTGAACGCTGGCTTCGATGTCTTGAGGGTAATGGTTTTGACCACGAATAATGATGACGTCTTTAATACGCCCGGTAACAAACAAGTGCCCTTCTCGAAAAAATCCTAGGTCACCGGTTCTCATGTACTCTTTTTGGTCTTTTGGGCTGCTTTTGCTTAGAGAAACAATTTTCTGCTTAAAACACTTATCGCTTAAATTTTGTTGGCGCCAGTAACCTTGTGCCACGCTACGGCCACTTACCCAAACCTCCCCTACTTGCGCATCGTTACATTCAACAAGTGATTCAGGATTAACAACTTTGACGGTTTGCCCAACGATACTATTACCAGAACTAACCAGCGTAACCAAACTAGCGGCACTATCACTTTGCTTAACAGGTACAACTCTCGCCTGAGTTTGCTTAAGGTCGTCAGCATGAATCTCAATTACCTTTGGTTCTTGCTCGAATAACGTAGATGCAACCATCAAGGTATTTTCAGCAAGCCCGTAACAGGGTAAAAATGCACTGTAACGAAATCCACAACTCGAAAAAGCATCAGCAAACCGCCGCATCGTTTCAGCGTTTACCGGTTCAGCTCCGTTAAACGCAACGTCCCAATGGCTAAGGTCCAGTTCACGTTTTTGCTCTTCTGAGATTTTATCTACGCACAAATCGTAGATAAAATTAGGCCCTCCACTAACATGAGCTTGTTTATCAGAAATAGCTTTTAACCAACGAAATGGCTTTTGAATAACATGTGCGGGGGCCATTAACGTTAATTTACTGCCACTGTAAATCGGCTGAATGATATTTCCTATCAAACCCATGTCATGATAAATCGGTAACCACCCTACGAAACGAAGTTCGCCTAACCTATTCGAAGAATTTTGTATCACATATTGGTTATGTAATAAATTTTGATGCGTAATCATCACACCTTTAGGTGCGCCGGTTGAGCCGGAGCTATATTGCAAAAAGGCAATTGTCTGCAAGCTGATTTCTGGGTATTGCCATTCTATTGCCAGTTCTCTTAATAAAGTGTGTTTATGGTCAACTGGCAACTGAGCTGTGAAATGTGGGAGCGATTGTTCTTTTAACCAGCCCTTGATTTGTGCGGAATTACTAACATCGTCTGGCGATAAGACCAGCGTGGGTTCGCTGTCAAGGATAAGCCCCGATAATCGCTCCCAATCTCGACGTTGGTTTTGCGGTGGATACGCAGGAACCGCAATGCAACCAGCATAAATAGTAGCGAAAAAAGCCACGATGTAATCTAAACCACTGGGGAATAGCAATAAGACACGATCGCCACGGTCACATTGCTGGTCGATCAATACGGCTAGCCCTCGTGCTTTCTCATGCAACTGAGCAAATGTGAGCGACTCTTCGACTACCTCACCATCTCTTAAGTATTCATAAACAGTCTTTGAGGCACGCTCTTTGGCCTGAGATTCGATAAGATCGATGACAGTGAGTTCAGCTCGGTTTAATATTCCGTTATTAACAGTATTCATTTTGTTTCATCGTTGGTGACAATCGGCTGATGGCTAGCCCGACATCACAGTTTTCAAGATTAAGGGGCGACTCGGTTTGCTTTAAAGAGGCTGTGAGTAAGCGTTAGCCATAGCGACAACGATTTTTCGATCGCCAGAAAAGGTCGACCTTCCATGTGCGGTTAACATGTTATCCAACATTAAAAAGTCACCTTGTTGCCATGGAAAATAGACCGTTTCCTGCTCAAGGACACCTCGGATTTCCGCTAATATCGACTCTTCAATTTCACCACCATCCCCGTAGTAAACATTACGAGGCAAGTCCTGAACCGCAACAACATCTAAGAGTATTTCCCTAGTCGCCAGGTCAATGTTTGAGACATGAAACAAATGCGCCTGGTTGAACCAAACCCATTCCTTAGTCGTGTGATGCTGAGCCGTTGCTTGACATTTTTGCCACGTTCTCAGTTCAGCACCGTCCTTCCATTTGAAATTGATGTGATGCTTCCGGCAGTAGCGTTCAACTTCAGCCTTAGAGTCAGTATTGAAAACCTGCTCCCAGCTTAAATCCAAACCATTCCCATAATTACGAACATAGGTTAATTTTTTCGATTCAAATCGCTGACGAACATCAATCGGTATTTTGTTATAAATTCGACGGCTATCTGCAATTGGTGTTTCGCCGCCGTCCTTTGGCGCCACAACGCAATGAAACCAAATATTTAGCGGCCAGTTGAGCGTATATGACTGCTCGTTGTGAAGCGGAATTACTTGGTGTGACGGGTATTCAGTAGCTGTATAGACTCCGTCTCCTAAGTCTGTCCTTGGCGTAGAACCAAATTCGTATGAAAGTAGATGATCTGCAAATAACTTGGCAAATTCATTGCAGAATTTTTCTTGAGTTTGTTCACCCGCAAACCCTCTGAATAAAACACCCCCGCTTACTGATAAATGGCTTGCCGCCGCCTTTCGAATCGAATCGGAATATATTTGCCATAATTTCCGGTTAACCTGATCTGCGGTCTCATTACCTTTTGGAGGTGTAATTAGGACTGGTAATCCATTTTGCTGAAATCCTGTTGATATTATCAAGTCGGCATTACTACTCATATGCTGCTCTCTGCTTCTAGTCTTGGTGGTTAGGGGCTAATCCACTGACAGAGCTTCACCGAAATAAACTTAATATAGGGTTATTTACTAGGTATCTGTCAGTTTGTATAACTGGACAGGATACTAACAAAACAACCCTCAAATGCAAACGAAAATCATTCTCATTCGCATTAATAAATGGCAATGGTGAAAATGAAGCTGATAACTAGGTCGGGCAGCGACTATCAGGCGACGGTAGAAGGCATAACAATAAATTTATTGTCATTTCAACCTCGACACTATGACCTCGACACTATGACCTCGACACTATGACCTCGACACTATG
>JAESTB010000013.1 GCA_016763815.1 Arenicella sp. | reverse complement strand
CCGGTAAGAATGGCGTTGTTAGCGATGTTATTAGGCAAAGCTTGATGCCGGTGATACCCGCGCTAATTAAGGCACTTTAGGATTAGTCTTCACCCTCATCGATTCCAACATTAGCCAAGGTTTCTCCGAACTCTGTACTCGCCGCATCTTTGCCTTTCAATTTAATCGCCAAGCGTAGGTCATTTTCCGACTCGGCATTTTTGATAGCATCTTCATAAGTGATCAAGTCGCGCTCATGTAAATCGAATAATGCTTGGTCGAATGTCTGCATTCCCCACTCTACCGATTTTTCCATCGCACTACGGATCTCGTCAATTCGGTGATCCTTAATCATGTTTGAAATCATCGGGCTATTGATTAATATTTCCACCGCCGGAACTCGACCTTCTTTACCTTTTATCGGCAGCAAGCGTTGTGAGACTAGTCCATAAAGATTCATCGATAAGTCCATAGATAATTGGTCACGACGATCAGCCGGGAAGAAATTAAAGATTCGGTCAAGCGCCTGGTAAGCATTGTTGGCATGCAACGTAGCGATGCATAGATGACCTGTTTCAGAGAACACAATCGCCGAGTCCATCGTTTCGCGAGTACGAATTTCGCCAATTTGAATAACGTCTGGCGCTTGGCGCATCGCGTTAATGAGTGCGATATCGAATGAGTTGGTATCTACCCCCACTTCACGCTGAGTGACAATCGACTTCTTGTGCGTGTGCAAATATTCGATCGGATCTTCAATCGTAATAATATGATCTTGAGAATTGCGGTTGCGGTAATCAACCAATGACGCCATTGAGGTGCTTTTACCTGTACCTGTACCACCAACAAAGATCAATAGACCACGCTTTTTCATAATCATCTTTTTCAAGACTTCAGGAATTTTTAGCTCTTCGGTGGTCGGAATATTAGTTTTAATCGCTCGCAATACCATGCCAACGCTGTCTTGCTGTATAAATACGTTTACTCGAAAGCGACCAATTTGCTTCGGATGAATAGCGAAATTACATTCTTTTTCACCCTCAAAGACACGGCGCTGCTCCTCGTTCATAATGCTATAGCAAAGCTCTTGAGAATCTTTACGATTTAGAGGGTTGCCCGCAATCGGAAAAATTTTACCATCAACTTTAAAGCTAGGCGTTGCGTTCGCGGTAATGAACATGTCTGAGGCATTTTTCACCATCATTGCACGCAACAAGTCGGCCATTTTATACATTAGGGTAACTCCGAGTGGGGGGTAGGTTTACCAGTTATCAAAAAACATTTACACGAACTTGCGCTTATCAACGGCAAGAGAGCGAGCATCGCCTGGCGTAATTAACCGATCGCGCACTAAGCCCTCCAAACATTGATCAAGCGTCTGCATGCCATAGGCTTGACCGGTTTGAATCATCGAATACATCTGCGCAACCTTATCTTCGCGAATCAAGTTTCGAATAGCCGATGTGCCGACCATGATTTCATGTGCCGCAACTCGCCCGCCGCCAATCTTTTTAATTAAAGTTTGCGCAACAACCGCCTGAATTGACTCCGACAACATTGAGCGAACCATCGATTTTTCCTCGCCTGGAAATACATCAACAATACGGTCAACCGTTTTAGGCGCGGATGTTGTGTGCAAGGTGGCCAATACTAGGTGACCGGTTTCTGCCGCCGTCATGGCTAGCCGAATTGTCTCTAAATCACGCAGCTCGCCAACTAGAATTACGTCGGGGTCTTCACGCAAAGCCGAACGTAGAGCATTGTCGAAACTATGCGTATCCTTATTCAACTCTCGTTGGTTAATTAAACATTTCTTACTGGTGTGTACAAATTCGATCGGGTCTTCGACAGTCAAAATATGCGAACGTTGCTTTTCATTGATGTAGTCAACCATCGCCGCTAGGGTAGTAGACTTACCAGAACCAGTAGGGCCGGTAACCAATATCAAGCCTCGAGGCTTGGACACCAACTCTCTAAAAATCTGAGGTGCATTAAGATCATCTAGACTCAGTACTACTGAAGGAATCGTACGAAATACAGCCGCGGGTCCACGGTCTTGATTAAATGCGTTTACACGAAATCGAGCAACATTAGGGATTTCGAATGAAAAATCCACTTCAAGATTTTCTTCGTAACTCTTTCGCTGTTGGTCGTTCATGATATCAAATATCATTTTCAACACAGTTTCGTCATCGAGCGTCGGCAAGTTAATACGCTTCATATCACCGTCAACACGAATCATTGGTGGCATGCCAGCCGAAACGTGCAAATCTGATGCTTTATTTTTATGGCTAAAGGCGAGTAACTCGGTAATATCCATCCCTTCTCCGGGGCTATTTGCTGTACATTTTAGGTGAATTTATCGAACCAAGTATAACCACAAATTTAACCATGAGTAATAGTGATTACGTAAGCCATAAATTGACCACCGTTTTAGCGCGCATATCGAATGTTTGCGAGGCTAACCTGCGGCGGCCAGATAGCGTTAAGTTAATAGGCGCGAGCAAGAAACAAAGCATTAAATTAATCCAGCAATTTTCCGATGCGGGTCTGCTCGACTTAGGCGAAAACTACCTGCAAGAGGCAATTGACAAGCAATGTCAGTTACCAGATTTGCCTGTCAGCTGGCATTTTATTGGTCAAATTCAGTCTAACAAGACTAAATTAATCGCCCAACATTTTGATTGGGTACATGGCGTTGATCGCCTCAAAATCGCTAAACGCCTAGCGGCGCAACACAGCCGACAGTCACCCATCAACCTACTGATACAGCTCAACCCAGATAATGAGGTCAGCAAAGGCGGTGTCGCACTCAGCGAAGCCGCCGAGCTAAGTCAGCAAATCGCCGAAATCGACGGCGCCGTGTTACGCGGGTTCATGATGATTCCTAAAGCGCGGGAACAGCAAGATCAACAAAGAGCCGTTTTCGCTCAGGCACGCGAGTTACTAGAACACTGTAATCAACACTACGGACTCAACCTTGACCAACTATCAATGGGCATGTCTGGCGACCTAGAAGCGGCCATCGCCGAGGGCAGCACCATGGTACGGATTGGCACCGATCTTTTTGGTGCACGCGACTAATGGCGGCTGATAGACCGTAGCAATGCACCCAGCCTCTGACGGCGGTTAAGACAAAAGGCTCAACTGGCGTTTACTGGCCGATTAGGCTTAGCCTAATGCTCTCTAAAACGGTACAATTTAACTTCAACTCTTTTTAACTCTTCGCAAGATCAAATAGTGACTAATAGAATTGGCTTTATCGGTGGCGGCAATATGGCCGCCAGCTTAATTGGTGGCATCGTTTCGCAAGGAGACATTGATGCAAAACAACTCTGGGTGTTCGAGCCTAACGTCGAAAAGGCACACTCATTAGCACAGCAATTCGGCATCAATGTGGCGAAGCACAACGCCGAACTTATTAGCAACTCAGACATTGTTGTTATGGCCGTCAAACCGCAAGTGCTGCAACAAGTTTTGACTCCATTGGCGCTAGAATTTAAAGCCCAACAGCCGTTGATTGTATCGGTAGTCGCAGGTATTACGGCCAGTTCAATCGAGAAATGGCTTGATGGCCACTTCGCTATTGTTCGAGTTATGCCAAATACCCCTGCGTTAGTTGGCATGGGAGCCTGCGGTTTGTACGCCAATGAGCGTGTAAATAAACTACAACGTGATGCCACCAGCAAACTCTGTAATACGGTTGGCATCTCCGCATGGGTTACCAGCGAGAAAGATATCGATAGTGTAACGGCACTTTCTGGAAGTGGTCCGGCCAATTTTTTATTGTTTATTCAGGGCTTGATTGAAGCCGCTGAAGCCGCCGGCTTAAGTAGTGACACGGCTAAAGCGCTTGCTGTTCAAACCGCAGCCGGTGCAGCAAAATTAATTTCTGCCAGCGACACCCCACTACAAACATTAATAGATAATGTTACCTCACCGAACGGCACTACCGAAAAGGCATTGCAATCGTTCGAGCAGGCCAAGTTAAAAAACGTGATCGCTGACGCATTTGAAGCTGCGCGCACTCGATCAAAAGAACTCGCAAAAGAACTCGGTTAGACCCCAGTTAGAACTCGATTAGAACTATGCCTTATATTCAAAATGCCAGCGCTTTCCTTATTGAAGCACTCTTTAATTTCGCACTTTACGTCGTATTGATACGGTTCTGGATGCAATGGGTGCGCGCCGACTTTCGCAATGAGGTCGGTCAATTTATCATCACAGCGACTAACCCGTTGATCGTTCCTATGCGGCGGGTTATACCGAGCGTTGGCGTGATCGATACAGCCACGGTGTTGCTTGCGGTGGTTATCGCTCTGATTAAGGTCTATGTGCTGGTACTGGTGGCAGGCGGCGGCCTAAGCACATATTCGCTATTAAAAATACTCAGCGTCGCTGTTGCGGCGGTGCTGGACTCAAGTATTTATGTATTTCTCGCTGCGATCTTTATCGGCATTATCGCTAGCTGGTTAAATCCTCATAGCTATCACCCGATTCTAACTACCGCTCGCTCAATCAGTGAGCCCCTTTTAGCACCAGCGCGAAAACTAATACCGCCACTGGGCGGCATTGATTTTTCTCCGATGTTGGTAATCCTATTCTTACGGATAAGCCAAATACTGTTGATCGCACCGTTATACCGACTACCTCTATAAACAGGTAAGACTGATGGCTACTACTACATCAGATGTAAATGAGCTGGTCGAACCTCAACATGTTAGGTTTGACGAAACGCTGGTGCTTGAAAGTAGCGGGCAGTTAGACGGCTATACCTTGGTATATGAGACTTACGGCAAGCTCAATGCTCAAGGTGATAACGCACTATTAATCTGCCATGCATTGAGCGGCGACCACCATGTTGCCGGCCGCTACGATGATTCAGGCAAAACCAATGGCTGGTGGCATTTACTAATCGGCCCTGATAAGCCAATCGACACCAATAAGTTCTTTGTGGTGTGCAATAACAATATTGGCGGTTGTCATGGCAGCACTGGGCCAAATTCAATTAACCCAGCCACCGACAAACCCTATGGCACAGACTTCCCGCTAGTAACAGTAAAAGACTGGGTCTATACGCAAAGCAAGTTAAGTGATCACCTTGGTATTACTCGGTGGGCTGCGGTAATCGGCGGCAGCCTCGGTGGTATGCAAGCAATGCAATGGAGCATTAGCTACCCAGAACGTTTGCGACATTGCATCGTGATTGCCAGCGCAGCTAAGTTAAACGCTCAGAACATTGGCTTTAATGATGTCGCACGTCAGGCAATACGTACTGACCCAGACTTTCACAATGGCAATTATTATCAGCACGGCAAAACACCTTCACGCGGCATGCGTGTGGCTCGTATGATCGGCCATATTACCTATTTATCTGAAGAAATGATGGGCCAGAAATTCGGTCGCAACCTCCGCAAGAAAGCCAAGTTCGACTACGAGTTCACACCTGAGTTTGAAGTTGAGAGCTACCTGCGCTATCAAGGCGATGCGTTCATCGATAAATTTGACGCCAACACTTACCTCTTGATGACCAAGGCGCTGGACTATTATAACCCTGCGGCCGAGACCAATAACGACCTTACCGAAGCTTTCGCTCCTGCCACGGCTGATTTTTTGGTGATTTCATTCAGCAGCGACTGGCGTTTCTCGCCCGAACGGTCTCGAGAAATAGTGCGCGCACTACAAAGCAATAAGTTGAACGTAAGCTACGCTGAAGTAACCAGCCTAAACGGGCACGACTCATTTTTGTTAAACATCGACGATTACACCAGAGTAATGCAATCTTACCTAGATAGAATCGCTCGCGAATCTGATTTAACTTGTGAATCTGCTTTAAATAGTCAACCCAAGGTAACGTCAATGGGTGAGCCTCAGCATGTCTAAGCGGCTAAACACCTCGACTCTTTCGCGGCATGATCACCAAATAATTTCTGACTGGGTTGAGCCTGGCAGCAGGGTAATAGATTCAGGCTGCGGAAACGGCTCCTTGCTTAAGCACTTACAAAGCAGTAAAAACGTCACTGGCTATGGAGTTGAACTTAATCCGGCGATGATGGATCAATG
>JAESTB010000128.1 GCA_016763815.1 Arenicella sp. | reverse complement strand
TTGCAATGATAAAAATATTTTAGGTGAAAAGGTGAATACCAAAGAGACAGATGATGATGACAAATTTTCAGTATCTATCTCTGGGTTGAACACAAAAATAGCCGGTAAGATCAACAGGCCAGCGAAGAACGCCACAGAGGTGTCGACTAGCGCAACCATTTTGGCGCCACCGGCGACACTTTCACGTTTACTCACGTAAGAACCATAAGTAATCAAAATGCCCATGCCCAAGGACAGCGAGAAGAAGGCCTGACTAAGCGCGAGATTGATGGTCGACAAATTGATTTTAGAAAAATCAGGTACCAAATAGTACTTAACTCCGATCAGCGCGTTGGGTAGTGTCAATACAAAGATAGTCAATACAATCAACATAACAGCCAAACTCGGCATCAACACTTTAGCTAATCGTTCAATGCCATTTTGAACGCCCGAATTAAGAATAATCCCAATCACTAAGGTTAATACACCTAAGTAAATAAAGACCCCCTTGGCATTGATAAACTCACCGAAGTAACCCTCGGCTGACATCGCTTCTAAATTACCGCTAACAGCCCCGATAAAGTAGCCAAACAGCCAAACGGTTAATACTTGATAGAACACCGCGATCATAAATGGCGTAATTAAGGCAAGCCAGCCGCCAAACCTCCAGGCCGAACTATCGCCTGCAATCGACTTGTAAGCGCCCAATGGATTTCGTTGGGTTTTACGACCCAATGACATCTCTGCGATCATGACCGGCATACAAATGAACACCACAAACGCAGCATAGATGATCAAAAATGCAGCACCACCGCTTTTTGCAGCATTAACCGGGAAGCCAACTAAGTTGCCTATTCCTACCGCCGAGCCCGCTGCGGCTAGAATAAAACCGAGCCGGGAGCGAAATTGTTCGCGTTTTTCTGCCATGCTTGAGTCCTTTGGGGTTTCTTATAATTATAGTTATAAAGAAGTCTAGCTTCTGACAGAGATCATCACAAGGTTTTCTAAACATTTGGCATTCTATCCGGCTCGAAACGCGTTAGCCGTGGAATTACTCTGAGCTTCTCTGCCGGTTTGACATTGCCAGCTACAATAATCGCCAAAAGTTAGATGATTATTATGTGGCAATACTGATTAGATTTTCTCAAAGGCGATTACCGCTGAGGTGCCCCCTAGCGGCTCTATTAACCGTATCAGTGATACAACTAGCGATACTTTCGAGCTCCGATTTGCGAACTGTATGCTCACGCAGCAACATTGTAATTTCACGGCTCGGCTGTGGCCGACTAAATGGAAGGTAGGTTACACCGTGCATTGGCCTACGGCTGGCTAGATCAGGGATCAACGTCAAACCGTAGCCAGTTGCAACCATATGCAATAGTGTATCCAGACTGGTTGCTTGAAAGCGGCTATCCTCATGAGCTCCGGCAGCAGAGCATATGGCTAATACTTGCTGGCGCAAGCAGTGTCCGTCGTCGAGCATCAACACAGAACGATTATTTAGAATATTAAGATCGACAGGTGTTCGGCTGCCAGAGAGCGGATTGTCGTTGCACACGGCAAGCTTCATTGTTTCTCGATACAATGGAATTTCGCGCAAAGAACTATTTTTGCCAATCTTGGCCAAGATTGCCGCGTCAATCTCGCCTTTGCTTAACTTAGCGAGAAGAGTCTCCGTTTGCAATTCGTGGAGATACAGTTTGGCATCGGGAAAGTGTCGGCTGAAGATCGGCATTACTATCGGCAACAGAAATGGGCCTATAGTCGGAATTAAGCCTATATGGAAATCGCCAACCATAGGCTTTTCATTAGCCTTAGCCGTAGCACGGATATTGTCGACCGTTAGTAGCACTTCTCTAGCCAAGGCTACAATCTGTTCGCCTAGGGCCGTAAACAAAACCTGCCGAGTGGTTCGCTCTATCAAAGGTGCATTAAGCTCACCTTCTAATTTTTTCAACTGGCCACTCAAGGTAGGTTGACTAACGCAGCATCGCTCAGCGGCCTTGCTAAAATTGTTCAAATCATGAACAGCTATCAAGTATTGTAGATCGCGGATGTTGATATAGGCTCCAAAGTATTGCTATGAAGGCCATAAGCGTTTGCTAGACGCTGTGTTTAAGTGGTTTTAATAAACCATCTAGACCCTCGATTTTTAATTCAAGGCACAACTTCATTAAATCGCCTAGTTCACCCTTTGGAAACTCGTTTTTCTGAAACCAAAACAAGTATTCCTCCGGCAAATCTACTAGTGCTCTGCCAGCGTACTTGCCAAAGGGCATTTGCCAGCGAGCCAGCTTCAGCAAGTCAGTTTTCGAAAAACCAAGGTGTGCGTAAGCGTCTTTAATGTCGTTGTTTGTATTATCCATTCGAAACCTAAGAGTAGGCGAAAATCGCACAACTCTAATAATCCCATTAGTCTAGATAGGGTTAAACCTATAATTCTTTCAAGAAAACTTCTAAATCGTCAGATCCGCCGATATTTTTACCATCAAAGAAGATTTGCGGCACGGTAGAGTTACCTGAAATCGCTTTTATACTAACTGACGTAACATCATTGCCCAACACAATTTCTTCGTAATCAATTCGATTCTTATCTAGTAGACCCTTAGCTTTTAGACAAAAAGGGCAACCAGGCTTAGTGATAATGGCAACTGAAGAAGGTTTTGCCGCCTCAGGGTTAATATAGTCGAGCATCGTATCGGCATCAGATACTTCAAACGGGTCGCCTGGCATATCCGGTTCAACAAACATTTTCTCGACGATGCCATCCTTTACCAACATAGAATAACGCCAAGATCGCTTACCAAAACCCAGATCTTCTTTGCCGACTAACATGCCCATACCCTCAGTAAATTCGCCGTTTCCGTCGGGAATCACCGTGATATTACTGGCTTCCTGATCTTGTTTCCAGGCGTTCATAACAAAGGTATCGTTAACGCTCATGCAAATTATGCTGTCAACATTATTAGCCGAAAAAGTTGCTGCCAACTCATTGTAACGAGGTAAATGCGTTGACGAACATGTCGGTGTAAATGCGCCTGGCAAGGAAAACAGCACCACGGTTTTACCGGCAAATAGTTCGTCCGTGGTTAGCGTCGCCCACTCGTCGTTTTGACGGACTCGAAAGCTAACATTTGGCACAGCCTTGCCGACCATATCGACGGATTGAACAGTAGTAGAATTTGACATTTTTTATCCAAAATAGTTAAGTTTTTGCAACGACGTGAGTGTACCTGAGCACAACTCAACGCTGAAGCCATATATATAGATGCTAATGTTCGTTTTTATAGATCGCGGATCATTGAATAGACTATTGATTTGCAGAGCCCCCATGCAATCAACGCTAGACGGTTTTGCTGATCTTATAGGCCGCAAGGGCCTCTTCTCGAGCCGCTTTATGATTAACAATGGGCATTAGAGGCCCCGTAATAAGCAAAAATCAGTCAAATCGATCGACTGGAAATAAGACAAATTGCGTTTCCCAACCGCCGCATGACGCGGGGGTCATAGGCGAGCAAGCGATGGCTAAATTCGACCAAATTGCTTTAGTCGCATATATTCTGTCACCAATTGGGTATGAATATTTTTATGCGTCGCGTCAACCACCGAAACACCACGGGCTTTGAGTAACGCCAGCATCTTCT